>JAHCKJ010000024.1 GCA_026125835.1 Sphingopyxis sp. | reverse complement strand
CATCTTCATCCTGAACTTGTTTCAGGATCCATGGCCTGCCGTTTCCTTCGGCGCAGCGCTATATTCGAGCTCAGGCCATGGATGCTGAAACGAGTTCAGCATGACGAGCTTTTAAAAGAGCGGCTCGTGTCCTCGACGAGCTTACGTCTTCAACCCAATCTCCCGCAACCGCTCCTGCAAATAGTCATCCGCGGTGATCGGGGTCGGATACAGGTTCGGGTGCGCGCCATCGATGCAGCTTTCCAGCGTCTCGATCGCATAGTCCGAACGGAAATGCAGGAAAAACGGCATCGAATAACGCGCGACGCTCGCGCGGCCCGTGTCGGGGTTGCGGACGCGGTGGGTGGTGGAGGGTAGCTTGTTGTTGGTCAGCCGTTGCAGCATATCGCCGACATTGACCGCCATCGCACCCGGCGGCGGGCTGACCGGCAGCCAGCTGCCGTCCTTGTCGAGGATTTCGAGCCCGGCCTCTTCGGCGCCGAGCAACAAAGTGATCGTGTTGATATCCTCATGCGCCTCGGCACGGATGCCTTTGGCGGGCGCCTCGACCGGCGGATAATGCAGCAGGCGCATCACGCTGTTGCCGTCGAGCACCGTGTCGTCGAAGAAATCGGGCGCGAGACCGAGGTAGCGGGCGATGCCCGACAGCAATTGGCCGCCGACGCGGTCGAATTCGGCGAACAATTTGTCATACACCGCCCGGAAGCCCTCGACTTCGGCGGGCCAGACGTTGTTCGGCTGCTGCGCGGCGAGGCGGTGTCCCGCGGGCAGGTCGCGGCCGACGTGCCAGAATTCCTTGAGGTCGACGTGCCTGGCACCCTTGGCGATCTCGGTCCCGAAGGGGGTATAGCCGCGCGCGCCGCCGCCGCCCGGGATATGATAGGTGCGCTTGACCTCTTCGGGCAGCGCGAAGAATTGCTTCGCCTTTGCCCAGGCGTCGTCGATCAGCGTGGCGTCGATGCCATGATCGGTGATCATCGCGAAGCCGAAGCGTTCGAAGGACGCGCCGAAATCTTCGGCGAATTTTTCGGCGGGCAGCGACATGGAAATGACGGGAACGGCGGCGGTCATGCTGTAGGGTCCATTATGTTGGTGCTGTGGCGCGCCATGGCGAAGGGCGCCGGCGCGACTTTGACATGAATCGGATTTAGGCGCTGCCGCGCCGCAGCGAAAGGAAAAAAGGCGCCTTCCGCCGCGTCCGCGGCTCGGCTAAGCCGCTCGCCATGAGCAAGCAATATTGGCTGATGAAATCCGAACCCGACGCCTATCCGTGGAAGCAGCTGGTGCGCGAGGGCACCGGCATCTGGGACGGGGTGCGCAACCACACCGCCAAGCTGAACCTCAAAGCGATGCAGGTCGGCGACGAGGCGCTGTTTTACCACAGCAACATCGGCAAGGAATGCGTGGGGATCATGCGGATCACCGAAACGGCGTTCCCCGATCCGACTGCCGACGAGGGGTCCCCGTGGGTCGTGGTGCGCGTCGAACCGGTGCGGGCGCTGACGCATCCGGTGACGCTGGCGGCGATCAAGGCCGACCCGAAACTCGCCGACATGGACCTGATCCGCCAGTCGCGGCTGTCGGTCGGGCGCGTGACGCCCGAGGAGTGGAAGCATATTTTGAAGAAGTCGGAGACGGCGGGGGGCTGAGGCCCATTTCCTCCGTTGCTGCGCGTCAGGGACGACCGTTCAGCTCTGGCGCAGCTTCACCTGCAAATGTTTCGCCACCGACGGGTGCAGCGGGTGGACGAACTCGCAGCCATAATTGTTGCCGTCGGCGCGGCGGACAATGGCTTCCAGCGGTTGCAGCCCGGGCAGATTGACCCAGATATGCTTGCCGATCTGCGGCCGGAAAAAGGTCACCATGCGAAACCCGGTCGACGACAGGTCGAACAGTTCGACGTCAAAGGGGTTCAGCCCCGGTTCGCGATAGCGGGCGTGTGCCTTGACCGGCGCCCGTTCGGCGCGGCGCCCGGTGACGGCGGGCCGCTTGGCTTCGATGATGCGATTTCCCAACACTGTTTCGGTCCCAGCTTTTATGTTCGTGCGCCCTTTCTATCGCGCCGCTGGTTACCTCAAAGTGAAAAAAACTGGTGAACTTCACCTACACGGGTGGCGCGTCGCCGACCGTGATCAACTGCGCCGGGAACGGGACGGCGAGCGCCACCGCGTCGCGCCAATCACCGCTCAGCCAGGTCGCATATTGATCGGGGTGCAGGATCACCGGCATCGCATGCGGCTGATACCGGGCGACCAGCCGGTTGGGGTCGGTCGTAAGCACTGCAAAACAGGGCCAATCTTCGCCCTGACGGTGGATCCCCGCCATGGCGAAGATGGGCTGCGAAGGCACCGAAAACCAGTGCTGGCGGCGCGCGCCCTCGGGGCCCGACCACTCGGCAAAGGCGGTCGCGGGGATCAGGCAGCGCAGTTCGGCGTGGCGCAATGTCCCGATCCAGAACGGGCTGGCAAGGTTGCGGACGTGCGTCACCGGTCGTTCGCCGCGCGGCGGTGGCGGGACGCCCCACAATTTCGGGCGCAGATAGCGGCGCGCGCCGTCGCGCCCGTCGCTGACGATCACCGGCGCGGGACGTCCGGGGGCGACATAATCGCCGCGCCACGGGTCACCGCCCGCCCCGGCGCCAAAGGCCGCGGCAATCGCGGCGGCGGGGGCGTCGAGGCGGTAAAGATGTGTCATCGCCGGGGGTTCAGTCGGTGCCGCGCACCCGTCCGCGCCCCGCCTTGATGCTGCTGCGCGCTTTCTTGCTGTCGACGCGGCGCGCTTTGGCGGCCTTGCTCGGCTTGGTCTTGATCCGGCGTTCGGGGCGGACCAGTGCGGCGTCGATCAGCTCGGACAGGCGCGCCCGGGCGTCGGTGCGGTTGGCTTCCTGGGTGCGATGGCGGCGCGCCAGGATAATCAGCTCACCCTCGGTCGTCATCCGGCTTCCGGCCAGTGTTTTCAAGCGCTTATAGGCATCGGGCGGCAGGCCCAGCGCATAGACGTTGACGCGCAACTGGCACGCGGTCGCGACCTTGTTGACATTCTGCCCGCCCGGCCCCGTTCCGGCGAGAAACTTTTCCGAAATCGCGTTTTCGGGGATGTCAGCCACGGGTCGGGGCGGCTCCCTCCGGCGCCGCAAACCCCAGCGCGATGAAGCTGTCGGGGAACGGCGCCTCGGCAATTATGGACGGCTTGACGTCACGTTTTACCACCAGCCGCTCGGCGTGGAGCAGCGTGCGCGTCTTGGTCCCGCCGCGCCCGTAAACCGGATCGCCGACCAGCGGAAAGCCCAGCCCTTCGAGCGCGTGGACGCGCAGTTGATGGGTGCGACCGGTTTCGGGGCGAAAACGCAGCAAGCTGTGCGCGCCGACGACGGCCAGCTTTTCCCAGTGCGAAATCGACGGCTTGCCTTGCGGGTCGCCGACCATTCGCCAGCCCTCCTCGGCGGTCGACATCTTGCTCAGCGGCAGGTCGATCGTGCCGCTGTCCGCGTCGGGTACGCCGTCAACGATCGCCAGATATCGTTTTTCGACCTCGCGATCCTCGAACGCGCGGGTGAAGCGGCCATGCGCCTTGGGATTGCGCGCGAGCAGCAGGCAGCCCGATGTGTCGCGGTCGAGCCGGTGGACCGCGAGCGGCCAGCGCTTGAAGCCGAAGCGCAGGCTGTCGAGATGGTTTTCAAGGCTGAGGCTGCCGTCGCGCGGCGCATCGACGGGCAGGCCGGCGGGCTTGTCGATCACGAGGGCTTCGCCGTCGAGGAACAGGACACGATCTGAAAGGAGCATGGCGCGCTATAGGCGGAGCGGGGGGCAGCTGAAAGTGGAAAGGTTCGGAGGCATGGGGAGGGCGTCGGATTTGGGGTGGGAGGCGGACCTTTAACCTCGTCATGCTGAACTTGTTTCAGCATCCATGGCTTGAGGTCGAATTTGGCGCTGCGCCGACGGAAACGGCCGACCATGGATCCTGAAACAAGTTCAGGATGACGATGCTGTAAATGTCGCGCTTCGGTCGTTTCCCGACATTCGTCATCCCGGATCAAGCCCGGGATGACGATGATAGATATATCCTCCCCATGGCTTCGCATGGGGAGGATATTTGCTCAGGCGGCCTGCTTCAATCCTTCGATCGCAGCCGTCGCGCGGTTCACCGCTTCGCTGTCCATCATTTGCTGGCCCGCCTCGATGATGGTGACGTCGGTGATGCCGACAAAGCCGAGAACGTGGCGGAGGTAGCCGGTCGCGAAATCATAGTCGCTGCCGACCGGCACGCCGCCCGATGCGACGACCAGATAGGCCTTTTTGCCCTTCAGCAATCCTTCGGGACCGCTCTCGGTATAGCGGAAGGTACGGCGGGCGCGGGCGATCAGGTCGATCCAGGCTTTCAGAGCAGCGGGGATCGCGAAATTATAGACCGGCACACCGATGACGATCGTGCTCGCCGCTTCCAGTTCGGCGATGAGTTCGTCCGACGCCGCCAGCGCGGCTTTCTGCTCGTCGCTGCGCTCGGTTTCGTCGGTGAAGTTGGCGCCAACCCAGCGTTCCGTCAGCAACGCGGGCGGAGTGACGCTCAGGTCGCGCTGCGTCACCGCCGCGCCATAGCCCTGCTCGACCAGGCGGGCGACCAGCCGGTCGGTCAGTTGGCGGGTGGTCGAACCCGCGCCGCGGGCCGAGCTGTCGATGCGAAGAATCTGGGACATGACAAAACTCCTTGTTCTTGAGGGGAAAGGGTGGTCCGCCGCGCCGGGAGGGGAACGCGGCGGCCCGTGGGATCAGAGGCTGTCGACGAGCACCAACTCGGCGTCGTCGATGGCCTCGACATTGATCGTCCCGACATCGCGGATCGCGATGCCGTCGCGGGGATCGGCATCCTCGCCGTTGACGCGGATGCGGCCCTTGGCGGCGACCAGATAGGCGTGGCGCCCGGCGCCGAGGTCATAGCGGACGCTTTCCCCGGCATTCACCGTCGCCGCCGCCACACGGGCATCGGCGCGGATCGGCAGCGCGTCGTCGTCGCCGTCGATGCCGCTGGCCAGCGTGACGAACCGGCCCGAACGATCGGCCTGCGGAAACTGGCGCGCGCCCCAGCCGGGGTTGCCGCCGGCGCGATCGGGGATGATCCAGATCTGGAACAGCGTCGTTTCCTCGTCCTCCAGGTTGAACTCGCTGTGCGTCACCCCGGTACCGGCGCTCATCACCTGGACGTCGCCCGCCGCGGTGCGTCCGGCATTGCCCATGCTGTCGCGGTGGCTGATCGCGCCGGTGCGGACATAGGTGATGATTTCCATGTCGCGGTGCGGGTGCGGGGGGAAGCCCGACTGCGCCGCAATGGCATCGTCGTTCCAGACGCGCAGCGCGCCCCAGCCCATCCGGCCTTCGTCATGATAGTTGGCAAAGGAAAAATGGTGGCGCGCATCGAGCCAGCCGTGGTTGGCATGGCCCAGCGTGTCGAATTTGCGAATGTCGATCATGGCCTTGTCCTTTCTGTAGCGCCGCGCCTGGCGGGATGCCCGGTGGCGCTGCGGTGTTGAGGACAAGATAGTCGTTGGGATTGTTTCTGAAACAGCGTAGATGGAAATATATCGTTTCCGATTTCGCATCAATCGTCATTGCGAGGAGCGAAGCGACGCGGCAATCCAGTGCGTGCGTAAACCGCGCTGGATTGCGTCGCTCCGCTCGCAATGACGCGGTGACGAGGGGCAATCCTCGGCACGAAAGAGGGGAAAAAGATGTCACTACCCGATTACGAAGGCTGGGCCTGTTTCGCCGCTGTGGCCGACAGCGGCAGCTTTACCGCCGCCGCCGCATCGCTCGGCATGTCAAAGGCGAGCGTGTCGAAAGCGGTGACCCGCCTCGAAACATCGCTCGGCATTGCGCTGCTCCATCGCAGCTCGCGCACCGTCACTGTGTCGACCGCGGGCGCGGGGCTGCTCGGCGAGGCCCAGGCGATGGTCGCGGCAGCGACCGCGGCGACCGAGGCGGCGCGCGGCGACCGCATCGATCTTGCCGGGCCGATCCGCCTCGCTGCGCCAATGAGCTTCGGCATCAAGGTGCTCGGCGCGCCGCTCGCTGCCTTTCTGGCGATGCACCCTGCGGTCGAGATCGAGGTGATGCTGAGCGATGCGCGCCACGACCTGATCGCCGAGGGCATCGACCTGAGCCTGCGCATCGCGAGCATGGAGGATTCGAGCCTGCTGGCGCGGACGATTGCGCCCGTGGCGGCATCGGTGATCGCCAGCCCCGCCTATCTGGAACAGCGAGGCACCCCGCGCCATCCGCTCGATCTCGGATCGCATCGATTGATCGGTTACGGCCACCGTGAGCGCACCCTGCCGCTGCATTTCCACCGCGATGGCGAGGAAGCGACGGTGATCCCGACCGGGCCGCTGTTCACCAACAACGGCGACATCATGATCCCGCTGCTCGTCGCGGGCGGCGGTATCGCGGTGCTGCCCGACTTCATTGCCGAGCAGGCTTTGACGTCGGGCGCGCTGGTCCGCATCCTGACCGACTGGTCCATGCCGCAGGCCTATCTCCACCTGCTGTCACCGCCGTCGCGGCTGCGCCCGGCCCGTGTGCGCGCGCTCGCCGACCATCTGGTCGAGACACTGAAGCGGTCGTGTATTGGCCGCGACTCGCGGATTCCTGCGGGTTAAATCAAAATTAACCTTTTCCCTTCATTAGTTTCGTGGTTAATGTTCCGGCAGTCCGCAACAGGGGTCGGTCGGTGGCATCGCACGAGATGGCCATGCGGTCGAAGGGCAGGGCTATCGTGGGAAACAAACAAGGGGTGCCCAATGCGCGTATTGCTGATCGAGGACGAGCCGACGACCGCCAAGGCGATCGACACGATGCTCACCACCGAGGGCTTCAACGTCTACACCACCGATCTGGGGGAAGAGGGCTTGGATCTCGGCAAGCTCTATGATTACGACATCATCCTGCTCGACCTGAACCTGCCCGACATGCACGGCTATGACGTGCTGAAAAAGCTGCGTACCGCCAAGGTGCAGACGCCGGTGCTGATCCTGTCGGGCATTTCCGAAATGGATTCAAAGGTGCGCTCGTTCGGCTTCGGCGCCGACGATTATGTCACCAAGCCGTTCCACCGCGACGAACTGGTCGCCCGCATCCACGCGGTCGTCCGCCGCTCGAAGGGTCACAGCCAGAGCGTCATCAAGACCGGCAAGCTGGCGGTCAATCTGGACACCAAGACGGTCGAGGTCGACAGCGTCCGCGTGCATCTGACCGGCAAGGAATATCAGATGCTGGAACTGCTCTCGCTCCGCAAGGGCACGACGCTGACCAAGGAAATGTTCCTGAACCACCTATATGGCGGCATGGACGAACCCGAACTGAAGATCATCGACGTCTTCATCTGCAAGCTGCGCAAGAAACTGGCGCTGGCCTGCGGCGGCGAAAATTACATCGAAACGGTCTGGGGCCGCGGTTATGTCCTTCGCGACATCGACGACGAAGGGAACGAGGTGCGCCGCGTCGCCTGACGCGAGCCACGTCACTCGCACAAGTTAACCGAGGGAAACCGGCGCGGAGCGATCCGCGCCGGTTTTCCTTTGTGCGGCGCGGCCTGGTCTATCGTTTGTCGATCCAGATGCTGCGACCGGGATGCAACGGTTGGGCGGCACCCAGCACCAGTCCCGGCCGGCGCGCCGGAGCGGTCGGCGGCGGAATGATTTCGAATCCCGCAATCGCTTCACCGCCAGCGACGCCTGCGCCATGCGCCGCGCGCAGCCGACATGGGTCTACTGCCTCGTCGGTCTTGATTCCGAAACGATTGCCGGATGCCCAGCGCACGGTGCCGGGCGTGGGCTCGTGGCCGGGCAGAAACACGGTGACGCGCTCGCCGACCTGCAGCGCACCCGGCGCCTGGCCGCCAATGCCGGTTTCCGACACGTTGCGGATGGTAATGTCGAACTGGCCCAGCCGCGGACAGGCAAGGGCCGCCTTGAGCAACCGCGACTGGCGCGGCTGGCGCTTTTCGTCGGGAGGTGGAGAGGCGGGGGAAACCTCGGAACTGGACATGGTGCGACCCATCATTGACGACCGACCCCCACGTCGACCGAATTTCATGGTCCCTGTCTCGGCATAACCGCAGAAGGTAAATTTTCGTATAGCGTGTTCGGCAATTTTTGCCGTCGCGCGGCGGTCCGTCGCCAACAAAAAACGGCGGCCCCTCCGCGCGCGAAGGGGCCGCCTGTCAATTCGCTTCAGCGAAGACCGGCGAAACGGATATCCTGCACCCGGCCGTAACGAACGTCGCAGCTGAACTTGCCCTGGTCGTAATAGCCGCCGCGACCCCAGCGACCGCCGTACCCGTCGCGAACGACGACGCGGCCCTTGACCCGATAACCGTCCCGCTTGCGGTCGATGCTGGTCACCTGGGTGACGTCGGTGTTGCCATAGCGGCGGCTGCCGCGCTCGACGGCGTTGACGCACTGGCGGACCGCGCTGCGGCTGTTGCCATAGCGGTTATAGTCATAGCCATAGCCATAACGCGGGTCGTTGTCGTAACGGCCGCGGTAACGGTCGTCATAGCGATAGCGGTCGTTGTCGCCGCTCGACAAAATGGCGGCGAGGCCGCCGAGCACGACGGCGCCGGCGATGATTTCGCCCGCGCTGATCCCGTCGCGATCATAACGGTCGCGCGCGGCGGCGGGGGCGGCGCTTACCAGCATTGCGCCAGCGGTGGCCGCACCGATTGCGGCCCTGGTCAGGTTGGTCTTGATAGCCATGGTTCGGTCTCCTTCAGGCGCAGGCGGCATCGTCGCAGCCTGTTGAAGACGGTTTAGCGATTCGGTCGTGACGCAGTTCTGAACCCCCCGCTTATCTCGCGTTCAGCTTGACCGCGAAGGGCCGCGCCACCCTCCGGCAAAGCGGCCCCGTATAAACCGTTGATCGCGCAGCAGGTTCAGCCGAAACGAACGTCGACAACGCGACCGTTGCGGTAACTGCATCCGAAACTGCGCACCTCGCCGTCCAGCCCGGATGCGGTGCCGGTAACGTACCAGCCGCCGTCGCTGGCCTCGGTGCCGGTGATGTCGTCGACACGGGCGTCGTCGCCCATTTCGGCCTCGACCGCCCAGCTGCAAGCGTCGGCGGCGCGTGCTTCGGCTTCGCCCTGGCCATAGGGACGGGTGCCGTAATCGCCCGGGCCACCGTCCACCGGCGGCACATATTCGCTGCCGCGCCGGTCGTCTTGCCGGTCGTCGCGGTAGGGCGGATCGTAGCGATAGTCGGGCGCCCGGTCGCGCCGGTCCTTGCTCGCGGCGCTCGCGATCGCGGCGATCGTGCCGATGATCAGCAATCCGCCGAGCACGTCGCCGGTGCTGACCCGATCATGGTGGCGGTGGCCCCAGCCGCCGTGGCGCTGGCGCGCATCGGCGGGGGCGATGCTCACGCCGACCGATGTGACGACAACCGCCGCTGCCGCGGCAAGGCTGGTGAGTTTATGCATCGAGGAACCCTCCCCAAGGGCGGGCAAAGGATGGTCCGGCCCGCGATGTTCATGCGCTACGCGGTCAATGCTTTCACGCCGCTGAACCGTTGTTCCCGCGCGGCGAGGCGAGCCCTGAAATGGGAAAGGCCCGCCATCGCAGCGACGGCGGGCCTTCTGACCTGACCAGACCTGTCGGGCAATCAGCAGACGCAGCGCGGCTTGGGCCGGGGCTTCCACTTTTTCTTGGCGACATAGCGTTTCCGCACCGGGACATTTTCATAATAGGTCTTGGTGGTCGTCTCGACCGTTTCGGTGACCACCGGCGCCCCGTGGGTGATCGTCGTCGTCACCACCACACCCGGCGTGTAATAGCCGTAGCCGTAGCCATAGCCGTAGCCATGACCGTAACCGCCGTGATGATAGGTGGTCGTGCTGTGACGCGATCCGCGGCGCGCCCACCAGTCTTCGCATTTCTTCTTGTCCGCGGCATCGCCGATCGCGGCCCCCGCCAGCGCGCCGAGGCCGCCGCCGATCAGCGTCCCCGCTGTGCGGTCACCGCGACCGGCGATGCGGTTGCCGACGACGCCTCCTACGACTCCGCCGACAACCGCGCCGCCCACTGTCCCCCCCCGGCCACAGCGGCGTTCCATTTCCATGTCATATTGCGGGTCGTACCCGCCGCCATAATAGTGGTGCGGCGGCGGATAACCGGCGCCATGCCCCTCGACCGATCCTTCATAGGTGCCGTCATAGCGGCGGCCGTCGGGCGCTTCATAGGTTCCCGACCAGGTGCCGGTCCAGCGCCCCTCGGCATCATAGCCCGACACGCGGCGATATTCGGATTCGCTGGGAATGCGGTCGGCATGGCCGGTGTATACGCGCACATCGGGGTCGGTGGGCGCGCCATAGTCCAGCGCGGGTTTGCCATGGTTCCCGAACGACGCGCTGCCCGCCAGGTCGGTCACGGCGCGGCTTTCGACTGCCGGTGCTTCGGCCCCGGCGCGGCCCGCGAGCACCAGCGACACGGTGGCCACTCCCAACAGAACGAACGTACGCATGGCTAACTCCCTGTTCCCCCGGCCCGAACCGATTGGTTAACAGCTTGTTAGCAAAATTGGCCGTGGTTCGCGAATCCGTTAACCCTGACCCTTGCGTCCCGATTTGGGTCAGATAAGCGACGACGGTCCGTCGGAGAGCGCTCCCGCGATCCGCCCCACCAGCGCTTCGGCCCCCGCTTGATCGGCGGCCGAGAACCGCCCCGGCAGCGGGCTGTCGAGGTCGAGCACCCCGACCAGCCGGTCGCCCGCGATCACCGGCACCACCAGCTCGCTGCGGCTGTCGGCGTCGCACGCGATATGGCCGGGAAAGGCGTGGACATCGTCGACCCGCTGCGTCGCGCGCGTCCGCGCCGCGGCGCCGCACACTCCCTTGTCGAGCGGGATGCGGATACACGCCGCCTTGCCCTGGAACGGGCCGAGCACCAGCTCGCTCCCGTCGAAGCGATAGAATCCCGCCCAGTTCAGGTCGGGGATCGCCTGCCAGATCAGCGCCGCGACATTCGCCATATTGGCGATGCCGTCACGCTCGCCCGCGACGAGCGCTGCTGCGGCGTCGGCGGTTTCGGCCCAGCGCGCGTCGGCGGTGGCGGCGGTCGGGGCAAAGGCAAAGGACATGGCGAACTTTCAGGCTGGACAGGGTTTGACGGCGACCGGGGCGGGCGGGGCATCGGCGGCCCAGCTGATCCGGAAGACGATATATTGGGCGTCATGATCGGAAAGGCGAGGGCCATTTTTGCCGTCGAACAGGCTGGTCACGGCAAGCGGCTCGACGCGGAGCGTGTCCGAACTGCGGTATCCGACCAGATCATAGGCATCGTCCCACGCCTTGCGGTCGGTGATCGCGGCGGGGCGCGCCTTCCATCCCCGGCCCTTCGCGGCGAGCCGGAAACCGGGGTCTTCGGCGAAAAATCCGCGGCGATCGCCGGCGCGGTAATTGTTGAAATCGCCTGCGGCGATCAGCGCGCCGCCGTCGGCGCGGATCGCCTGCAGGATCAGGTCATTCTCTTCGGTCTGCAGCGCATGCGCGGTTTCGGCGCGCGCGACCGGCACGCCCGACGGTTCGCGCGCATTGCGATGGGTGTTGAAGATCCGCAGCACATCGGGCGCGCCGGGAATCGCGACGATCGCCGCCTGGCTTCCCTTGTTGGCCAGGCAATCATATCCGGCGCAGCTCGCAGCGCCGAACGGCAGCTGGATCCGCGCCAGTACCGGCAGGTCGGTCGCAAGATAGAGCCCGCCGTCCAGCCATTTGCCCAGCCCTTCGCCCTTGCGCCAGTCGGCGGCAGCGGCAAACCCGGCGGGGGCCGCCGCGGTGGGCAGGTGGCGTGCGTGGTCGCGCGCGGGTCCGGGCAGCACCGAACGGAAATCGCCCGCCAGCGCGATCCGCGACGCGTCGGGCGTAAAGGCCTTGTGCAGGATCAGGATATCGGGACCGAGCCCCGCCGCGCGGCGCTTCGCAATCCAGTCAGCCATCCGCGCCAGCTTGGCGTCACGGCCGCTGCGGATCGGCCAGGGCAGGCCTTCGACATTCCACAGCAGCACGCGCAGGCGCACCGCCCGGCGGCCGTCGGCCAGCGTTTCGACCCTGGGTTGTGCCGCCGGACCATGACATGCGGCAACCCGCTCGACGCGCGCCGCCGCTCCATCGGGCAAGATGGCCCGGACCGCCGCCGCCAGCCCCAGCAAGAGCGCGGCGGCGACCCATGGCCAGCGCCTTATTCGACGGTCAGTCCGGTCCATTTCGCGGCAAAGGCATATTTGTCGGCCGCTTCGGCGATGATCTTGTCGGTCGGCTTGCCCGATCCGTGACCGGCGCGCGTCTCGACGCGGATCAGGTGCGGCTTGTCGCCTGCCTTGGCATGCTGCAGCGCGGCGGTATATTTGAAGCTATGCCCCGGCACGACGCGGTCGTCGGTGTCGGCGGTCGTCACCAGCACCGCGGGATAGGACACCCCCGACCGGATGTTGTGATAGGGCGAATAGGACAGCAGATTTTTGAAATCCGACTCCTTCGACGGATAGCCATAATCGTCGACCCAATAACGTCCGGCGGTGAAGCGGTCGAAGCGCAGCATGTCCATCACGCCCACCGCGGGCAGCCCGGCGGCGAACAGGTCGGGACGCTGGTTGACCACCGCGCCGACCAGCAATCCGCCGTTCGACCCGCCCTCGACCGCGACCTGGCCCTTGCCCGCGACGCCTTCGGCGATCAGATATTCGGCCGCGGCGATGAAATCGTCGAACACATTCTGTTTCTTGTCGAGCCGCCCGGCGTCGTGCCACGCCTTGCCATATTCGCCGCCGCCGCGCAGGTTGGCGATCGCCAGCACGCCGCCCTTGTCGACCCCCGCCAGGCGCGTCGGCGAAAAGCCCGGGGTCATCGACACGTTGAACCCGCCGTAACCGTACAACAGCGTCGGCGATCCCTTGCTGCGGTCGATGCCCTTTTTCATCACGACGAACATCGGAATTTCGGTGCCGTCCTTCGACTTGTAAAAGCGCTGCTCGACGGTGAAATCGTCGGGTTTGAAGGTCAGCTTGGGCTCGGCAAAAATCTCGCTCTTTCCGGTCGCGGTATCGAGCCGGTAGATCGTCGTCGGCCGCGCAAAACTGGAAAAGGCGTAAAAGGTTTCAGGATCGGTCGACTTGCCGCCGAAACCCGATGCCGACCCGATGTCGGCCAGGTTGATGTCGGCCACCTTCTTGCCGTCGAGCGTAATCATCCGCGCTTCCGATTTCGCATCGCCAAGATAGGACAGGATGATGCGGTCGCCGACGCGCGATGCGCCGACCAGCGTGTCCTCGCTCTCGGCGACCAGTTCGGTCAGCTTGCCCGGCCGCCGGATGTCCATCGACACCAGCCGCTCGCGCGGCGCATCCTTGTTGGTGACAAAGGTGAACAGCGGACCCCGGTTGGTCACATAGTCCCAGTTGTTCGCGAAATCGCCGACCAGCGTGACCGGCTTGCCCACGCCGTTGCTGCCGATCGGATACAGCGTCACACCGAGCCGCGCGTCGGTCCCCTCGGACCCGAACACCAGCAGATATTTGCCGTCGTCGGTGACGACCGCCGAATTGTTCAGCTTGGGGCGGTCGGGGGTGGCGTGAACCAGCACGTCGGCGCTTTGCGGCGTGCCGAGCTTGTGGAAATAGACCGCGTGATTTTCGTTCAGCGACTGAAAGGCTTCGCCTTCTTTCGGTTCGGGAAAGCGCGAATAATAAAAACCGCTGCCGTCCTTGGCCCAGTCGAGCGCCGAAAATTTCACCCAGCGCACCTCGTCGGGCAGGTCCCGGCCGGTCGCGACGTCCTTGACGCGGACGATGCGCCAGTCGGTTCCGCCATCCTGCACCGAATAGAGCAGATATTTGCCATCCTCCGACGGCTGCCATTCGGCGAGCGCGGTGGCGCCGTCCTTGGCCCATAAATTGGGGTCGATCAGGACGCGGCCTTCGCCTTGCAATCCTTCGCGGACGTACAACACCGACTGCGGCTGCAACCCGTCGTTGCGGGTATAGAAATAGCGCGTGCCCGCCTTGCGCGGCAGGCCGAAGCGTTCGTAATTATACAGCTCGGTCATCCGCTGCTTGAACATCTCGCGGCCGGGCAGGGTGGCAAGATAGGCGTCGGTCACCTTGTTCTGCGCCGCCACCCATTCGGCCACCTTCGGGTTGACGCGGACATCGTCCTCCAGCCAGCGATACGGGTCGGCGACATCGACGCCGAACTGGAGATCGACCGTGTCGCCGCGCAGCGTGTCGGGATAGGCGAGCATCGGCGCGGGCGCCGCGGTTGCCGCGCCGGAGGCCTGCGCCGCGACAGGGGTCATGACAAGCGCGACAAGCGCCAGCGGCGCGGACAGGTTTTTATGGTGCATGGCAAGGCGTTCCTCATCGTTCGGGGAAATTATCGTGCGTCAATATGTAAGGATGCCCGAGGGACGGGCAAGCCGGTTCCGATCCTTTTTTATCGGCCGCCTCGCGGGCGTCGCGCGTCGTCCGATACCAACAAAAAAGGCGGCCGTCCCGCAGGAGGCCGCCCTTGATGTTTGCGCATGGTGACGAAGCTCAGGCTTCGGCCATATCCTCGTCATACTGCTCGACCGGACCCGAATCCTGGCCCTTGGCATCGACGTCGCGGTCGACAAATTCGATAATCGCCATCGGCGCCGCGTCCGACGCGCGGATGCCGGCCTTGATGACGCGGGTGTAGCCGCCGTTGCGGTCCTTGTAGCGTTCGGCGATGGTGTCGAACAGCTTCTTCAACTGCGCATCGTCCATCAAGCGGCTCTGCGCGAGGCGACGGTTGGCCAGGCCACCGCGTTTCGCCAGCGTCACCAGCTTTTCGACATAGGGACGCAGTTCCTTCGCCTTGGCGACGGTGGTCATGATCTGCTCATGCTTGATGAGCGAGGCCGACATGTTGCGGAACATCGCGGTGCGATGCGCGCTGGTGCGCTGCAGCTTCCGGCCACCCGATTTATGACGCATAATCTTGTCCTTCGTTTGTCAAAGGGGCCGTTCCAGGTACCCCAAGCCAGGTCGATTGCGGGCCGACCCGTTCCCCGCCCCGTCGCCCCCGCGAAGGCGGGGGCCGCTGGAAGCATAGCGCAAGGGTGCAGGCGGCCCCCCCCATCGCGGGGGCGAC
>JAHCKJ010000239.1 GCA_026125835.1 Sphingopyxis sp. | reverse complement strand
ACGCCGGTGGTCAGCGTCTGGACGCTGAGAAACTGGACCGCGCCATAATCGGCGAGCGTTTCCATGACCGCGAGCGCGACCCCGGCGGCCAGCGCCGGACGCGCCATCGGCAACGCGACGCGCCACAACGCCCGCCCGCCGGTGCAGCCGAGCATCCGCGCCGCCTCGAGCACATTCACCGACTGGTTCAGAAAAGCGGCGCGCATCGCGAGGTAGACATAGGGATAGAAGGCCGCGGACAGGATGAAGGCCGCGCCGCCGGTGCTGCGCAATTCAAACGGCAGGTCGTGCCCCGTCGCGACGCGCAGCCAGCTACGCAGCGGGCCGGCCACGTCGAACAGATCGGCATATCCATAAGCCAGCGCAAAGGCCGGGGTCGCGAGCGGCAGCGCCAGCGCCCAGGCGAAAAAGCCGCGGGCGGGAAAGCGGTGCATGACCACCAGCCAGGCCGCCAGTGTGCCCGTTACTGCCGTCAGAAAACCGACCAGCAATGCCAGCCAGGCCGACGTCAGGGCATAGCGGGCAATGTCGCGTGCCGCGATATCGGCGGTACCGCTGCCGAGCGCCGCCAGCACGACCCCGATCAGCGGCAACGCGACCGCCAGCCCCGCCAGCGCGGCGAGGCCGGCGAGCGGGGGTGGCGCAAGGCGGCGGAGGGTTATGGCACGGGTCAGCGCCAGCCCGCCGCGCTCATCATCGACTGGGCCGCCGGTTGCCGCGCAGCGAACGCCGCGACGCTCATCGGGTTGGCGGTGAAATTGGCGAAGGCATCGACCGGCGGCGGCGCGGGCACGTCGGGCGAGGCCGGGAACTCGTTGTTATTCGCCGAGATATGTTTCTGCGTATCGGCCGAAGCAAAAAATTCGAGCAGTTTGACCGCATTCGCCTTGTTCGGCGCATTTTTCGCTACGCCGCCGCCCGAGATGTTCACATGCGCGCCTTTGCCGTCGAGGCTCGGGAAGCCGAGCTTGACCTTGGCGGTCACCGCACGATCCGCCGCGTCGTCGCCGGTTGCCATGCGGATATAATAATAGCTGTTGGTGATCGCGACTTCGCACACGCCTGCGGCGACGGCGCGGATCTGGTCGCGGTCGCCGCCTTCGGGGGGACGCGCCATGTTGGCGACGACACCCTTGACCCATTCGGCCGCGCGGTCGGTGCCCCACGCCTCGATCAGCGCGCCGACCAGCGACAGATTATAAACGCTGTCGGACGAACGGACGCAAATCTTGCCCTTGAAGCGCGGCCCGGCGAGCTTGGCATAATCGTCGATCTCTTCGGGTTTCACCTTGGCCGCATCATAGGCGACGACGCGCGCCCGGCGCATGAAACCGTACCAGTTGCCACCCGGTTCGCGCAGGTTGGCTGGAATGCGCGCTTTCAGCGTGTCGGACTGGACCGGCTGGAACAGACCCGCCTGCTGCGCGCGCCACAGCGCGCCCGCGTCGGCGGTGATAAAAAGGTCGGCGGGACTGTTTGCCCCCTCGCTCTTCATCCGCGCGACGAGCTCGTCGGCCTTGCCCTCGATGCGGTTGATCTTGATTCCGGTCTCCTTGGTGAACCGGTCGTAAAGCGCCTGGTCGCTGTCATAATGGCGTGCGGTGTACAGATTGACCTCTTGCGAGTCGGCAGCCTTTTCACCGCCCGAACATCCGGCCACCATCGTCGCGCCCACCAGCGCCGCTACCAGTTTCTTTTGCACCATCATCTCCTTGCTCGTCGCGTTCGGTTTGCCGCTAGCACTATTGCGAGAGATTCGCAAAACATTGCATCGCGCGAACGATCGGGAGAATGAAAATGGCGCGGTTGGGCGCGTCAACCGTGCGATCGGCGAAGATCGTGGAGCATAGAAGCAGGGGAGCTTCCGCGGGCACACCGGCCTGGCAGGGGCAGCAGGACTCGAACCCGCGACCCTCGGTTTTGGAGACCGATGCTCTACCAACTGAGCTATACCCCTAGGCCGGAGTGCGCCCCTAGCCCGATTGGCGTGGGGGAGCAAGGGGGATCGCGGCTTGCGCGCGCGCATGCGCCTGATATGCGCGGTCGGACATGACGCCTGCCCCCGCCTCGACCGCCGCGCCGCAAAATTATCTTGGCGGGATCGGATTGCGGCTGCTGGCGATGATCAGCCTGTCGTTGATGTTCGTCGTCGTCAAATATGTCGACCGGGCGGGTGTGCATATTGTCGAAAGCCTGTTCTGGCGCCAGGCGCTGGTGTTGCCGTTCCTGCTGCTGTGGGTGCGCGCAACGGGTGGCTTTGCCTCTTTGAAAACGCAGCGCCTGGGCGCCCATATGCGGCGGATGCTGATGGGGCTCACGGGCATGGCGTGCAATTTCGGCGCGATGATCCTGCTGCCGATGGCCGAGGCGACGACGATCAGCCTGTCGGTGCCGATCTTTGCGGTGATCTTCGCCGCGCTGCTGCTCGGCGAGGCGACGGGGTGGCAGCGGTGGAGCGCGGTGATCGTCGGATTCGCGGGCGTACTGGTCGTGCTGGCGCCGTGGACGAGTTTTTCGGGCGGATTCGGCGGCGATCACGGAGTCGGCACATTGGTCGCGCTGGCGGGGGCAGTGATGACGGCGCTGATCACCATTGCCGTCCGCGACCTCGGCCGCACCGAAAATGCCGCAACGATCGTATTCTGGTTCAGCCTGTTGTCGATGGTCCCGCTGGGCCTTGCGCTGCCCTTTGTCGTCACCCCGCACGATCCGACCGTGTGGTTGCTCCTCCTCGCGCTCGGTCTGCTGGGGGCGGTCGTCCAGATGTCGCTGACCGGCGCGCTGCGCCTCGCGCCGGTGTCGGTCGTGATTCCGATGGACTATAGCAGCCTGCTTTGGGCGATCCTGGCGGGCTGGTGGTTTTTTGGTACGCTGCCCGCCGATACCACATGGGTCGGCGCGCCGCTCATTGTGGCGTCGGGCCTGTTCATCGCCTGGCGCGAGCATCGCCGCCATATCAATCGTCCGAAGGAAGTCGCCGCATGACACGCCCGATCCTGTATCACTGCCCCGACGCCCGCTCGCTGCGCTGCCTGTGGGCGGTCGAGGAGACGGGTATCGATGTCGACCTGCGCGTCCTGAAATTCCCGCCGCGCGCGTTCGAGCCCGATTATCGCGCGGTCAATCCGCTGATGACCGTCCCGGCGTGGATCGAGGGCGGACGGCTGATGACCGAATCGGCGGCGATCTGCGAACGCATCGCCGAAGGAACGCCGCTGGAGGTCCGCCGCGACGAGGCGGATCATTGGGATTACCGCAACTGGCTGCACCGCAGCGACGCGACGCTGACCTTTCCGCTGGCGATCATGATCCGCTACACGCGGGTCGAACCCGAGGAACGGCGGCTCGCGCAAGCCGTCGCCGACTATAAGGCGTTTTTCGGGGGCCGTGCGAAAAGCATCGAGGCGGCGCTGGCCGACGGGCGTGAATGGCTGGTCGCGGGCCGGTTCACCATCGCCGATATCGTGATCGGCTATGCCGCCTTTCTGGCGACGACGCTCCGCGCCGACGACGTACTGGGCGACGCGACGACAGCGTGGCTGGCGCGCTGCACCGAGCGCGATGGTTTCAACCGCGCCCGGCAACGCC
>JAHCKJ010000238.1 GCA_026125835.1 Sphingopyxis sp. | reverse complement strand
TTTTTCCGGCAACGTTCCGGCTCATCAGCAACTCGTTCGGCGGTACCGCATCGCGGCCCAGAAGTTCTTCGATCTGCAATTCGCGCAAATCGCTAATTGCGACGCGCCCATCGATAATATGACCTACGCTCGGCAATGTGCGCACGGCGACATTCTGGGTCGACAGAAACTCGACGATCTGACGCCGCCGCACCCGCCCCGCGCTCGGGATCGCGAGTAGGATTTCCCTGATCCCGTAATCCGCGACCAGATTCTGAAGCTTGCTAGCGGCGAAAACCGGAATCCCGTCCAACAGTTGCTGGTCGAGCCGTTCGTCATCGTCGATAAATGCGACAACCTTGAGCTGTGATTCGTGGCGCAACGCCATCGCCAGCTGCTGTCCGGCACGCCCCGCGCCATAAATCGCGACGCGGCGACATCCTTCGACCGAGAGACGGCCGCCCGACAGGATATCGACGAGAGCAAAGCGGATCAGCAGACGGCTGAGGCATAGCAACGAGAGAAAAATGACTGGGAACAACAGCCCCATCGTCCGCGGAATGCCCGGTGTCGAGATGATCATGAACAGCAGCACCATCGGGACAGTGAGGATCGCCATCGACACCCCCAACCCCATCATGGTGCGCCCCCCCGCGAACCGGAGCAACGTCATGTAGGTCTTGCGCGGCCAAGCGATTAGGAACCAGATCGAGGCGCCGGAAACCGTCAGTGTCAAAAACGGTTTCCAGCCCCAGAATAAATCACCGGTTCGCAGAAAGAGCGCCGCCCAGACCGCGGTCGCGCACAGCACCGCGTCCATGCCGATCGCCATCCACCGGCGACGCGCCCGTGGCATTCGCGCGAATCTCAGCAATAGCTTGGAAAGGGCGTCGTCAAGTTTGCCAAAGCGATCCGGAATGAAATTGGTCAGGCCGGAATAGATCATGCAACAACCTTCGTCGCTTTTCTGTTTGGCACTATATCATGCTCTTCATGCGATTTTTTTACTAAGAATAATCGATCTACACCTTTAGCCATAGCTTGTTTCGAGCACAAGCCCAAGGACGCGTATTTACCGGCTCGGCAGTTCAGCTGTGCAAAACCAGAGCTCGTCGTCCTCCAGACCGACCGCCGTCAGGCGGTCGCTGGCATAAGCGCCGGTGTCGATACCAAGACGGTTTGCGCGCCGATCGGGTTCCGAAGTAATTGTGTGACCGTGCACGACGTAAAGTCCGTGATCGCGACCATCCTCCAGAAACGGCTGCCGTATCCAGCGCAGATCGGACAGCTTCTGATCGTCCACTGCCACGCCCGGACGAATGCCGGCGTGGACAAAAAGATAGTCGTCGATCCGGACCCACGCCTCGCCGCTCTGCAGGAATGCCACATGCTCCGGCGGGACCAACGTCGGCAGCACCGCTGCAAGTTCAGGATAATCCATCGCGCGCAGCGACAACTTCGGCAAGCCATAGCTCAGGATCGTTTCCTCACCACCATATCGGCAGAAGAACCGGAGCGCCTCCAGGTCACCGGACAGCGCGAGCAGGAACGCTTCTTCGTGGTTTCCGGTGATCCAGTGGAATGCGTCCCAAAGCCCTGCTTGCTGGCGTGCTCGTTCGACCACCGCTGCGGAGTCGGGGCCGCGATCGACCAGGTCGCCGAGCAGGATGAGCGTCACCCGCGCCGGACCGCGCGCCGCATTATCTTCGGCGATCCGCTCCAGCAGCAGCGCAAACAGGTCGTCGCGACCATGTATATCACCGATGGCATAGACGCGCTGCCCCGCAGCAATCGAAAAACTAGGGCTCGCTGGGTTCGCGGACTTGGGTCGGCGTTTCCAGAACATTCAGACAACCATTCTCAAGAACAAGCGGCCGGAGGCGAGTAAACGCTGCGCCGTCCGCCCAGTTTCGCCGCTCCTAGTCTTTCAGCGGCGGATTGACAATATCGACGAAAGCCGACGCGCCGTGACCGGCTCGATCCGTGCCACTCGTCAGGGGATACCGCGTTCGATCCCAGCAGGATAACCTGCGGTCAATCTATTCGCGATATACATCTCGATAACCACAATTCGGAACTCAGACGAGACGGAAAATCCCCGATGAAAGCAATGCTAGTTTTCGGCACCCGCCCGGAGGCAATCAAGATGTTCCCGGTCGTCCATGCCCTTTATGACGAAATGGGCGTCGATGTTCGCGTCTGCGTGACCGCGCAGCATCGCGAAATACTGGACCAGGTCCTCGAAATCGCGCGCATAGTGCCCGACGTCGATCTTGACGTCATGCAGGCCAATCAGTCGTTGGACGGGCTTCTGGCGCGACTTGTCGTTGGTCTTGGCGAAACTTTCGACGCCGAAAAGCCCCACCGCATTCTCGTCCACGGCGACACGCTGACCACAATGGCTGCGACGCTCGCGGCTTATTTCCGCAAGATTCCCGTCGGCCATGTTGAAGCGGGGCTACGCAGCGGTAACATCTATCACCCGTGGCCGGAAGAAGTGAACCGCAAGGTCGCCGGCGTCGTCGCCGACCTCCATTTTGCGCCAACCGAAACCGCCGCCGCCGCACTGCGCGCTGAGAATGTGCCGGCGAATCAGATTCATGTCACCGGAAACACCGTCATCGACGCGCTGCTGGCAACCAAGGCGCGAATCGATGAGCAACCCTCGCTCGCGGCGGGGCTCGATCCGCTCGCCCGCCGCTTTGCGGGCAAGCGCATCATCGCCGTCACCTCGCACCGGCGCGAGAATTTCGGCGACGGAATGAAATCCATTGCCGAAGCCATCGCCGGAATCGCCGCACGCCCCGATGTTGCGGTGATTTTCCCCGTTCACCCGAACCCGCATGTGCGCAGCGCTATGGAGCCGATTCTCGGCAGCCTTGACAATGTCGCGCTGATCGACCCGCTCGATTATCCGCACTTTGTCCGTCTGTTGAGCGAATCGACGCTGGTGCTCACCGACAGCGGCGGGGTCCAGGAAGAAGCGCCCTCGCTCGGCAAGCCGGTCCTGGTGATGCGCGAAACGACCGAGCGGCCCGAGGGGATCGCGGCCGGGACCGCGCGGCTGGTCGGCACCGACAAAAATCGGATAGTTTCCGAAATTTTCAGCCTTTTGGACGATGAAGCGGCGTATAACACCATGGCCCGCGCCCACAATCCCTTCGGTGACGGCACGGCGGCCAAACAGATTGCGGAGATTGTTGCGCGTGCCCATCGATAGCGACCAGAAAGTCACCGTCCTCGGTTTGGGTTATATCGGCCTGCCGACCGCGGCGCTGATTGCGCGATCGGGGAGCCGCGTCACCGGCGTCGACGTCAGCGCGCATGTCGTCGATACGGTCAACAGCGGCAAGGTGCATATCGAGGAAGTCGATCTCGACGGACTCGTTCAGGGTGTCGTTGCGCGCGGCACGCTCGTCGCCTCGACCGACGTTGCCCCCGCCGACGTGTTCGTGATTGCGGTCCCGACCCCGCACGACGACGAGCATCGCCCCGACATCAGCCATGTCCTGTCGGCAGCGCGCGCGATCGCGCCGAAGCTGGAGGTCGGCAACCTTGTCATCCTCGAATCGACATCGCCCGTCGGCACGACCGAAAAGGTCGCCGCGCTGCTTGCGGAACTGCGCCCCGACCTCAA
>JAHCKJ010000237.1 GCA_026125835.1 Sphingopyxis sp. | reverse complement strand
CCGGCGTTGTTGATCAGGACGTGGACGCCGCCCCATTCTTCCTTCGCCTTGGCGACCATTTCGACCATCTGCTCATATTCGGTGACGCTGCCCCCGTTCGACATCGCGGTGCCGCCCGCCGCACGGATTTCCTCGACCACCTGCAGCGCGGCGTCCGAATGACCGGTGCCGTCGCGCGCGCCGCCCAGGTCGTTGACGACGACTTTTGCGCCACGCCGCGCGAGTTCGAGCGCATAGGCGCGGCCAAGCCCGCCGCCCGCGCCGGTAACAATGGCAACGCGTCCGTCAAATTTGATCGTCATGATAATCTCCCGGATGGGGCCGCCGCGAAAGGTTGCCCGAAAAAACTGACACGTCCTTAGCCGTTCACGCTTGCCAGGCAAGAGGGTCAAAAAATGTCGGCTGAAACATAAATGTCATCCAAATGACGTGCATCTGTCACGTAACCGTCATAGCAGCGCCCCGAGATTGTCACCTTGTCCAACGGAGCCATCCATCATGCGCCACGCTTTGACCGCCGCCCTGCTGGCGACGTCGATGTTTTGCCTGCCCACCGCCGCGCGCGCGCAGGCGATGACGGCCGACGAAGCGGCGCAGTTGCGCGCGGAGCTGGCGGCGCTGAAGGCGCAGGTTCAGACGCTCGAAACCCGGCTCGACGCCGCCACCGCGCAGCCGACGCCCGCTCCGGCGCCAGCGCCTGTGCCGCCGTCGGTGACCGCGAAACCCGCGACCGAGATCGGCTGGAAGGGCGCCCCCGAACTCAACACCGCCGACGGCTGGAGCTTCAAGCCCCGCGGCCGCGTCCAGCTCGATATGGCTTCGGTCGATGCCCCCGCGGGCGTGACCGGCATCCGCGGCGGTCTCGCGACCGAATTTCGCCGCGTCTATCTGGGCGTCGATGGCAAGATCCCGGGTGGCTTTGCCTATCGCGTCGAAGCTGATCTGGCCAATGGCGAGGTCGAGCTGACCGACGTTTATCTGAGCTATGGCAAGGGACCGCTCACCGTCACCGCAGGGCAAATCAAACCTTTCTGGGGGCTCGACGATATGACGAGCGACCTGTTCACCAGCTTCATGGAACGCGCGGCATTTGTACAGGCGTTCGGTTTCGAACGCCGCGTCGGCCTGTCGGCGCAATATAAGGGCAAGGCGCTGTTGCTGCAGGGCGGAGTGTTCGGTGACAATGCCGCCGACCTGACCGACAGCAACCACAGCCTCGGCCTCGATGCGCGCGCGGTGTTCATGCCGAAACTCGGCGATGCCCAGCTGCATCTGGGGGGATCGGTCCATTGGCGCGACCCCAATGACCCGGCGGCGCTGGGCCGTTACCGCGCGCGGCCGTTCGTCCATACGACCGACGTCCGGCTGGTCGATACCGGCCTGCTCGATGTCGCGAGCGAGCTTGGCACAGGCGCCGAAGGTGCCGTGCTTGCCGGTCCTTTTCACGCGGCCGGCGAGGCCTATTGGCATCGCGTGCGGCGTATCGGGGGGACGACGCCGACATTCTTCGGCGGCTATGCCGAACTGGGCATGGTGCTGACGCCGGGCGATGCCCGCGGCTACAAGGATGGCGCCTTTGACCGTTTGAAGCCGTCGCGGCCGATCACCGCCGGAGGGCCGGGAGCGTTCGAGATCAACGCCCGCTATGACCACCTCGACCTCAACAGCGCCGGTATCCGCGGCGGGCGGCAGCAGGCAGCGCTGATCGGGCTGGTTTGGGTGCCGATCGAATATATCCGCATCACCGCGAACTACGGCAAATTGTGGATCGACGACGCGCGCGTTGCGACGGCGACGGGGGACCGGGATTATACGGCGGACACATTCGGGCTCCGAACCCAGATCGATTTCTGATCGAGCGACAGCTTTGACGTGGATTCCTGACCGTCTACCATTTCCGTTCGTATCGAGCGGAGTCGAGATACGCGTGGCTTGGTGTGAGCGGTCGGCGTGTCTCGACTTCGCTCGACACGAACGGAGACTGGGTTGAACGGCTCCTTCCCGCCGCCATCTACCACTCGCCGTTTCCTCCCTCGCCGCGCCGGAACCGGTACATAAATATGCTTCTTTCGCGACAGGATTGGCTTAACGGTGTGACGCTAACTCTCGCCCGTCAGTCGGTGACATCGACGCGCGCCCAACCATTCGCATGGAGACTGGGTTTGATCAAAAGTCTTTTGTGCGCCGCCCTCGCCGGCATGGCGCTGGCAAGCTGTTCGGACGTTGCCAGCGGGCAAGCCGCGGCTTCCACGACGCCTTCGGTCGCCGTCCAGCGCGGCGAGGGGCTGCCCTATGAAGTGTCCGACACCCAGGTGTGGGACGTGGCCGATCCGGATACGGGCCGCGACTATCAGGTTTTTGTCGCGCTGCCGCCGTCCTATGGCGAGCAGCCCCGGCGCCGTTACCCCGTGCTCTACGTCACCGACGCCGACTATGCCTTTCCGCTCATCAAGCAGATCGCGCGGCGCCTGAACGTCGAGCGCCCCACGCTCGAAGAGTTCATCCTCGTCGGCCTGTCCTACGCCAAGGGGGAGGGCGGCGCGCAAAGCCGGCGGCGCGATTACACCCCGACACCGAACGGGCCCAGCACCGCGCCGAAGGAGGCGGTGCATGGCAAATCGCGCGCCTACACCGCCTATGTCCGCGATCGGGTGCTGCCATTTGTCGCGGGACGGTACCGGACCGATGAAAGCCGCCGGCTTTTCCTCGGCCACTCCTATGGTGCGCTTTTGGGCAGCGAGATATTGTTCACCGAACCGCAGCTGTTCGATGGCTATATCCTCGGCAGCCCGTCTTTCTGGTACGACCGGCACCATATGCTGGTGCGCGAAAAAGCCTATGCCGCGACGCACGACGACCTTCCGGCCCGCGTTTATATGTATATCGGCGAATATGAGGAGATGCGGCCGGGCGACCCGCGCTATGCCAGGGACGTCAATATGGTGACCGACACCCGGAACATGGATCGGGCACTACGGTCGCGCAATTATCCGTCGCTGCGTATGGAGGTGGAGGTGCTGAATGACGAAGATCATTTCACCGTCGCGCCGCGCGGCTTCACCCGCGGTTTGAAATATCTGCTCCCCGCCGGGACGAAGTAAAGTGCGGTCGGGTCAGCTCGCTTTCCCCGCATCCAGCGCATAACCCGCCGAGCGCACGGTCCGGATGATGTCGCTCGTCCCCGGCAGGTTGATTGCCTTGCGCAGCCGCCGGATATGCACGTCGACCGTCCGCAGTTCGATGTCGCTGTCCTGACCCCACACGCTGTCGAGCAATTGCCCGCGCGAAAAGACGCGGCCGGGATGCTCCATGAAATGACGGAGCAGACGAAACTCGGTCGGCCCCATATTCACCGTCTGGCCGCCCCGGATCACCTTGTGCGCGACCGAATCGAGCTCGATGTCGGCATAGGTCAGCAATTCGCCCGCGAGCGCCGGGCGCAGGCGGCGGAGCACCGCCGACACGCGCGCGACCAGTTCGCGCGGGCTGAACGGCTTGGTGACATAATCGTCGGCGCCGGTTTCGAGGCCGCGGATGCGGTCTTCCTCCTCGCCGCGCGCGGTCAGCATGATGATCGGCACATTCGCCGACTTCGGGTTGCGGCGCAGGCGGCGGCACACTTC
>JAHCKJ010000236.1 GCA_026125835.1 Sphingopyxis sp. | reverse complement strand
GTCGCGGTCCGACACCACGAGCAGCGGCCGCCGCCCCGCGATCGAGCGCGCGAGCCGGACAAACCCGGACGGCTCCTGCCAGTCGAGAAACGGATTGATCAGCAACAGGTCGAAGCAGGCGTCGATCCACGCGCGCAGCCCGTCGATATGACGGGGCAGTATCCGCACGACGAACCCCGCGGCCTCGACCGCCGTGCGCAGCATCGCGGCCCGATGCGCGTGGGGATGATGGATCGCGATCCGTAACTTCCCGTCGCCTATCCCGGCGATATCCGATGATGCCATCCGCATCCCCCGTCGTCGACGCAACTACTTGTCGCCCCGCCGCCCCACCGGCATTGCACCGCCTTTCGGCTGTGCTAACCCTGAGCCATGACCAGTATCGAAATGCTTGACGGCGACTTTGACACCCTGCCCGACCTTGTCCGTGCCCACGCCGCGGAACGTCCCGATGCCGTAGCGGCTGCCGATCCCGAACGGCGGCTCACCTGGTCCGAACTGGACCAATTGACCGACCGAATCGCGGCGCGGTTGCAGCAGGACGGGTTTGCGAAAGGCGATCGCACCGCGATTGCCGGGCTGAACAGCGTCGAGCAGATGGCCGTCATATTGGGAACGCTGCGCGCGGGCGGCGTTGCGGGGCTGGTGACCAACAGCGCGACGGGCGAACAGATGGCGGCGATGATCGCCGACACCGGCGCGCGCCACCTGTTTCTCGACCATGCGGCGAAGACGAGCCTGGAAGGCCAGGTCATAACCGCCAGCGACCTGATCGCGATGGACGGCAGCGATGCAGGGACGCCGCTCGATGCCTGGCTGGCGCTGGCGGGCGCCAAGCCAACGCCGGTCGACATCCTTCCGGAGGACGGCTTCAACATCATCTATTCGTCGGGAACCACCGGCACGCCGAAAGGCATCGTCCACAGCCATGCGATGCGGTGGCAGCATATCCAGCGCGGCGCCCCCGCTTACGGCCCCCATGCGGTGACGATCCTGTCGACCCCGCTCTATTCGAACACGACGATGGCGAGCTTCATGCCCACCGTCGGGTCGGGCGGGCAGGTCGTGCTGATGAAGAAATTCGACGCGCGCGGGTTCCTGGAGCTCGCCGAGCGCGAGCGCGCGACCAACACGATGCTGGTGCCGGTGCAATATCGCCGGATCATGGCGCTCGACGATTTCGACCGGTTCGATCTTTCCAGTTTCGTGATGAAATACTGCACATCGGCGCCCTTTCCGGCGACGCTCAAGGCCGATGTGCTGGCGCGCTGGCCCGGCGGTCTGGTCGAAATCTATGGGATGACCGAAGGCGGAGCCGCCTTCATCCTCGAGGCGCATCAATTCCCCGACAAGCTCCACACCGTCGGCAAACCCGCGCCAGGGCATATCGCGAAGGTGATCGACGAGGACGGCAACGAACTACCGCAAGGATCGGTCGGTGAAGTCGTCGGGCGGTCACCCGCCATGATGACCGGCTACAACAACCGCCCCGACGCGACCAAGGCGATGCATTGGTATGATGCCGACGGAAACCTCTTCTATCGCCACGGCGACATCGGGCGGATCGATGAGGACGGATTCCTGACGCTGATGGACCGCGCCAAGGACATGATCATTTCAGGCGGCTTCAACATCTTCCCCAGCGATCTGGAAGCGATCCTGCTCGCCGACGATCGCGTCGTCGAGGCCGCGGTGGTCGGGATGCCGAGCGAGGAATGGGGCGAGACGCCGGTGGCGTTCGTGGTGCTGAAGGATGGCGCCGACGCCGAGGCGGTGCGCGCGGATTGTAATGCCAAGGTCGGCAAGACACAGCGGCTGAGCGCGATTAAGGTGGTCGACGAACTCCCGCGCAGCCCGATCGGCAAGGTATTGAAGCGGGAGTTGCGGGACGCTTACGCCGCTTGATGACGGCTAACGACCAAAGCGCGACATTTATAGCATCGTCATCCTGAACTTGTTTCAGGATCCATGGTCGGCCGTTTCCTTTGGCGCCGTGGCAAATTCGACCTAAGGCCATGGATGCTGAAACAAGTTCAGGATGACGAGGTTAAAGGGCCGCTACCCACCCCAAAAACCGACATACCATGGCCTTCGCAGCTTTGCTCACCCCAACCCCGCCGCCTTGACCGCATCGAGCGCGCTTTGCAGCCGCGCATCGCCATCGCCTTTTACCCATGCCCATCTAAGCCTTCGCCGCTCAAGCTCACCAATCGCGACGTCCATAAATTGCCGCCGCGCCAGGTCGCTGCCGAACAGACGGGTACCATCCTCCTGCCACTCGAGGTCCATCGCCGGGACGAGATAGAGGTCGGCAGTGTCGTTCCATGCGTCGATTTCGGGCAGGCGGCGACCGAGCAGCATGATCGCCCACGCCTGCGTCATCAGCGGGTCGGTATCAGAGATCAGCCATTCGGGCGATTGCGCCAAAGCTTCGCGGATCGCTGCGACATGCCCGTCGAAAATCGCCAGCAGGTCGATCTCGTCCAGATCGGTGCCGTTCGCCTCGGCATAGGTGCGGCCATATTCGGGGACCACCAGCCCGCCGAGCCGCAGCGCCAGGCGCGGGGCGAGCGTCGACTTGCCGGTGCTCTCGGCGCCGTGAAAACAGATGTGGTGCGTCATATCGCCACCCTGCCCGTGGCCGCGGCGCGGCGCCACTGGATCAGCCCGTCGATCGACAGGCCGAGCAGCACGACATAGACCGCGCTGGTTGCATAAAGACCGCGCGAGGCGAACAGCGGGATCGCAATCAGATCGACGAGAATCCACAGATACCAGCTTTCGACCCGCCGCCGTGCGAGCAGCCATTGGGCGGTCACGCTGAACATCGCGATCGCGCCATCGATCCACGGCATCACCGCATCGGTGTAGCGATCCATGGCAAAGCTCCACAGGATCCACGCCCCAATGGTGGCGAACCCCCACCGCTGGCGGGCGGGCGCGTCCATCCAGCCGACGGGAACTCCGCTATCGTCCTTCGCGCGCAGCCAGCTCGCCCAGCCATAGAGATTGAGCGCGAAGAAAAAGCCCTGCAGGACCATGTCACTGTACAATCGCGCGTCGTGAAAAACGACGGCGTAAAGGCTGACCGCGACCAGCGCGAACGGGTAGTTCCACACGCTGCGCAGCGCGACGAGCGCGACGTTGATCAGGACCAGCGCCGCGGCCAGCCATTCGATCTGGGTCATCCGCGCGCCCCGCTGCGCGGGCGCGTCCACAGCCCGTCGCGGCTGATCCGGTGTCCCGGCGGGCGGCGGAGCACCGACCAGCCAGCGCGGACGATCCACCCGAGCTTGGCGAGCCGTGTCGTGCTGGCGCGGTGGTCCCACGCATGGTCGCCGCGCGCGCGGACTTCGCGCGCGATGTCGCCATAGATGCCCGCGGCAGCGAGCACGGCCCAGCGGCTGCGCGGCGGCAGTTTGCGCGCGCCCCAGCGCGCCGACGCTTCATATTCCCCGGCCATTTCGGCCAGCCATTTCGCCATCACCGACAGGCGTGACCGAAAGGCGGGGTGCATATGCTGGCCCGGCGGGATATCCAGCTCAACCAGCCATTCGACGGGCAGGTAACAGCGGTCGGCGGCGGCATCCTCCGCTACGTCGCGCGCGATATTGGCGAGCTGGAACGCGATGCCAAGGTCGCAGGC
>JAHCKJ010000235.1 GCA_026125835.1 Sphingopyxis sp. | reverse complement strand
TGATTGGCGCGATTGCAGGCGTATTTTTCTTTCTGCCCGCGCTCGCCGTCGCGTGGTTCGGTCCCACGCCGATCGAGCCGCCGGCGGGGGCCAGCGCGGCGCAGACCATGACGGCCCTGCGCGAAACATTGCGACAGATGCTGCCGGGACAGATTATTGTCGGCCTGTCGACGATCGTCGGTTCGGCGGCGATTTTGCGGTTGTGGCTGGCGCGCAGCGGGATCAGCGTCGGTGAAGCCTTGACCTTTGCGCTGATGTTCTTTCCGACGCTGTTCGTGGTCCAGCTGTTGTCCGGTCTGGCAATCGGGCTGGGTCTGATCCTGCTGATCGTGCCCGGCCTTTACATCATCGGCCGACTGACGTTGGCGGCGCCCAGCGTCGCAGACCGCAGCCTGTACAATCCCTTTCAGGCGCTGAAGACCAGCTGGGAACTGACGCGGGGCAATGGCTGGGCGATCTTTTTCTTCCTGTTTCTGGTGACGGTCGTCATCTTCATTGCGGCGATGATCGTCGGTCTGGTCGTGAGCTTGATCGCAGGCGCCGGCGACGGAATAGGGCGTATGCTCGGCGGCGTGGTCGAGGCCGGATTCGGCGCGATCGGCAGCTTGGTATCGGTGGCGATCTCGGCGGCGGCCTATCGCCAGCTGGCCGTTCGCTCGGCGTCGGACGTGTTTCAATAACATCGTCTTTTCGGCACGAACTTTTTTGGGGGACGCGTTTTACAACAGGGGGGAAGAGCCATGATAAAAATGAGCATTGGAGCGGCCTTTTCGGAAACCTTTGCGTTTCTGAAGGCCAATTGGATGCAGATGCTGATGTGGGTCGGCGGCGCCTTGGTGGTTGTCGGTCTGCTCGGATATCTGTTTCTCGGTTCAACCATCTCCGCGATGGCGATGGCTTCCGGCGATCCGTCAGCGATGTTTGGCGCCTTCGGGAAGATGTTCCTGTTTGCACTGATCGCATCGGTGGTCCTTTACGCCGCGTGCATGCTGATCTGGCGTGGTGGCATGCATTCCGGCGAAGCACCCAATTTTGCCTGGGCATTGCAGGCCGGGCCGGCCTATGCTTTCGGCATGATCGTGGTGATGATCGCGGCCTACATCGTCGTCTTTATCATCATGCTGGTGCTGGGGCTTGTTTTTGGCGCCGCGCTGGGCGGGATGGGCAGCATGTCGCCCGACGCTCTGGCATCGGGAGCCGTCGGTGGCGGCGCAATCTTTGTGATGATCCTGCTTTACATCGCGTTGCTGGTTTTCATGCTATGGGTCCAGGGGCGTTTCTCGGTTGCCGGACCGGTGATGGCCGACCGCTTGACGCGTAACCCGGTAACGGGCTTTGCCGAATCATGGCGCATCACCGCCGCATCGCAGTGGAAAATTGTCGGCTTCTATGTGCTTTTTGCCGTGGCACTCGTCGCATATATGTTCGTCGCAAGCTTGATCTTCGGCGGTATTCTCGGGGCCATTACAGGCGGGTCGATGGCCGGAGCGATCCTGACCATGATAGTGATGGCGGCAGTGGTCTATCTGCCGCTTATGATGGTGTCCTTTTCGATGCCGGTCGGCATCTATCGCGCGATCGCTCCGCGTGCAGCGGGCGATGTTTTCGCCTGATCAATAGAATGTCGGCTTGAAAGGGGGCGCTCCGGAAACGGGGCGCCCCTTTTGTTGTCTCAACTCCATTTGGCGAGCGGCGGCAGGCTCATCAGGATCGCGTCGATGTTGCCGCCGGTCTTGAGCCCGAACAATGTGCCGCGGTCGTAAACGAGATTGAATTCGGCATAACGCCCGCGCCAGACCAGTTGCGCCTCGCGATCGGCGTCGGTGAAGCTCTGGCCCATCCGGCGCCGAACGATCTGCGGGAAAACATCGAGAAACGCTTCGCCGACCGCCTGCGTCAGCTGGAAATTGCGATCGAATTCGGCATCGTCGCCGCATTCGAGATGGTCATAGAAGATGCCGCCGACACCGCGGTGGACGCCGCGGTGCGGGATATAGAAATAATCCTCGGCCCATTTGGCGTAGCGTTCGTAAACGTCGGGGCCAAAGGGCGCGCAGGCGGCGCGCAGCCGCGCGTGGAACGCGTCGGTATCGTCCTGACAGGGAATCGGGGGATTGAGGTCGGCGCCGCCGCCGAACCAGCGCTTCGTCGTGACCAAAAAGCGCGTGTTCATATGCACCGCGGGAACATGCGGGTTCGCCATATGCGCGACCAGACTGATCCCGGTGGCGAAGAAGCTGGGGTCTTCACCCGCGCCGTGGATTGACGCCGCGAAATCGGGGGCGAACTGGCCACCGACGGTCGAAACATTGACCCCGACCTTTTCGAATATCTTGCCCGTCATCACCCCGCGCACGCCGCCGCCGCCCTCGCCGGGTTCCAGCCCCTCGGCTTCGCGATCCCACGGGGTGTATGCAAAGCGCGCGTCGCTGCCTGCTTCGGCCTCGATCGCCTCGAACTCGGCGCAGATTCGGTCGCGCAGCGATTCGAACCAGTCGCGCGCGCGCTGTTGCTGTGGGTCGAGCGAGATCATCGCGGAAAGCCTTTCGTTTGCCTGAGCGCTTCGGCGAGCGCGATGCCAGCCGCGACCGCGACATTCAAGGATCGAAAGCCCGGCTGCATCGGAATCGCGACCCGCGCCGCGGCGACGTCATGAACATATTGCGGCACGCCCGAGGATTCTGCGCCAAGCAACAGGACATCGTCCGATGCAAAGGCGAAGCCGGGCAGGGGCGTCGCGCCCGCGGTGGTGAGCAACACGAGTCTCCGGCCAGCCCCGGCGCTCCAACCATAAAAGCCACCCCAGTCGGCGTGGCGGGTGACGTTGGCGCGCGCGGCATAGTCCATCCCGGCGCGTTTCAGCGCGCCGTCGGAGAAGGGAAAGCCGCACGGCTCGATAATGTGCGCAGGCACGCCAAAGCAGGCTGTGGTCCGCAGGATCGTGCCGACATTACCCGCAATATCCGGCTGAAACAGGGCGATTTCCATGCGCCCGCCATAGCCGCGCACGGCCGTCAGATCGAGCACCTTTACCGTCGGCTCTGCCGAGCGCGCGCAGAGCGGAAATTGCCTGTTGGCAAGCCCCGGATGTGCGGCTATCAGGCCCGCAATTCCCGGAGGGGCCGCCGGGGCGTGCCAGTTCGTGCGCGCTTTGCAGGGCGACCCGATCTTCGAGAAATTTGTCAGTTCACCCATGCAAGGGCAGTCGAATGGCCAGTGAAACCGAACGCAACGCCGATATCGAAGAGGGTGTGCGGCGCCGCGACTTTATCAATATCGCCGCGGTGAGTTTTGCGGGCGTCGGCGCGGTGGCGGTGGTGTTGCCGCTGGTCAACCAGATGAACCCGTCGGCCGACGTGCTCGCGCTGTCGACGACCGAGATTGACGTGTCGGCGATCCAGTCGGGCCAGGCCATCAAGACCAGCTGGCGCAAGCAGCCGGTGTTCATCCGCAATCTGACCACGGCCGAGATCGCCGAAGCCAACCGGGTGCCGATGAGTGACCTGCGCGAACCGCAGTCGCTCGCTGATCGCACCAAGCCCGGCAAGGAAAACTGGCTGATTACGCTCGGCGTCTGCACCCACCTGGGCTGTGTGCCGCTTGGTGCCGCCGAGGGCGAGAACAAGGGCGACTATGGCGGCTATTTCTGCCCGTGCCATGGTTCGCACTACGACACCGCGGCGCGCATCCGCA
>JAHCKJ010000234.1 GCA_026125835.1 Sphingopyxis sp. | reverse complement strand
GTCCACAATGCCTTGCCATAACCGAGAAAGGCCGTGACCGAGGCCGCGATCAGAATATAGACGAACGCGCGCGAACTGAAGATTTCACGAAGCGCCTCGCCGGTCGACAGCGGCACCACGGCCCGTGCCGTCGCCAGCGCTTCATCCGAGCGGCTGTGACGCGGTTCGCGCATGACAAACAATACAATGAGCGCCAGCAGCAAGCCGGGCGCGCCAACCATCATTAACGCGATCCGCCAGCCATACAGGTCGTTGACGATCCCGCCGATAACGAGTCCCAGCAGCGAGCCGATCGGCACGCCGAGCCCGTAGAAAGCTATTGCCGACGAGCGTTTTTCGGCCGGAACGCTGTCTGTAATCAAGGAATGCGCCGCCGGAGTGCAGCCTGCTTCGCCGATACCTACCCCGATGCGGGCCAAAAGTAGTTGCACGAAATTCTGGGCCAGCCCGCAAATCGCCGTCATGGCCGACCACACCGCGAGCGCGAGCGCGATCAGTCGAACGCGGTTGGTGCCCTCCTTGTCGGCATAGCGCGCGATCGGAATCCCCAATAGCGCATAGAATACCGCAAAGGCTGGCCCCGCCAGCAGGCCAAGCTGGGTGTCGGATAGTCCGAGGTCCGCCTTGATCGGTTCGGCGAGGATGTTGACGATCTGCCGATCGAGAAAATTGAAGATGTAGACGATGAGCAGCAGCCACAGCATTGTCCGCGTTTGCGCCGACGCCGTCGTGGCCGGAGTAGCGATGCCGTGCGACAAGGCAGCTTTATCTGTCATTTCTGTCTCTCCCGCCGCCAAGGGAGCAGACCGGAGGGACCGGTGTCAACGCCCTTGCGCCCTCTTGAAAATCGCCGCTTGCAATTGCCGCTACGGCTGCCAGCGTATCGCCCATGCAAATTTTTTCTCGCCTCGCCGCCGCCACGCTGTTTCTGACCACGAGCGCCATCGCGATGCCGCCGCCGCTCCCCGCCGTCGAGGGCAAGGACGCAGCCAGCCTGCAAAACGAACTCGCCGAAAACCGGACGACAAGCGAGGCGATCACCGCCGCTTATCTGGAACGCATCCGGACGATCGACGACAGCGGCGCGGCATTAAACGCCGTCATCGCGACCTTTCCGGACGCGTTGACCGAAGCGCGCGCGCGCGATCTTGAACGCCGTGCCGGACGGATCCGCGGCCCGCTTCACGGAATACCGGTGCTGCTGAAGGACAATATCGAGGCCCGGGGACCGGTGCCGACAACGGCCGGATCGCTGGCGCTGAAGGACAATATCACGAACCGCGATGCGCCCTTGGTCGCACGGCTGCGCGAGGCGGGCGCGGTGATCCTGGGCAAGACCAACCTCAGCGAATGGGCGAATATCCGCTCGAACAATTCGACCAGCGGGTGGAGTGCGGTCGGCGGGCTGACGAAGAACCCGTACGCGCTCGACCGCAACACGTGCGGATCGTCCGCAGGCAGCGGCGCCGCGATGGCGGCTTCGCTGGCCGCTATCACGATCGGCACCGAAACCGACGGGTCGATCACCTGCCCGGCGGGGGTCAATGGCGTTGTGGGATTCAAACCCACGGTGGGCCTGGTCAGCCGCACCCATATCGTCCCGATCAGCCATAGCCAGGATACCGCCGGCCCGATGACCCTGACGGTGCGCGATGCCGCACTGGTGCTGACGGCGATCGCGGGTACCGACCGAGCCGATTCCGCGACCGTGGAGGCCGACGCGCGGCGAATCGATTACAGCGCCGCGCTGTCGCCCGATGCGCTGAGAGGCAAGCGCATCGGCGTCCTGCGCGACCGCATTGGCGAGCGCGCCGACATTGCAACGCTATTCGATGCCGCGCTCAAGCAAATGAGCGAACTGGGGGCAACGGTGGTCGAGATCGCCGACAGCCGCAAAGGGTTGGAAGAGCTGGGCGCGGCCGAGTTTGAGGTGCTGATGACCGAACTCAAGGCTGATATCGCGACCTACCTCGCGACCCTTCCTGGCAAGGGTGGCCCGAAAACCCTCGCCGACCTGATCGCATTCAACAAGGCCAATCCGGCCGAACTCAAATGGTTCGACCAGTCGCTGTTCGAACTGGCAGAGAGCAAGGGTGGTTTAGACAGCCCCGCTTATGTGACGGCGCGCGACAAGGCGGCGCGGCTCGCCGGCCCCGAAGGTATCGACCGGCTGATGAAAGAGCATGACGTCGACCTGCTTGTCGGGGTAACCAACGGCCCCGCCTGGATCAGCGATCTGGTCAACGGCGATCACTACACCGGCCCCAGCGCCAGCCAGCTTCCGGCTGTTGCCGGCTATCCGCATCTGACCGTTCCGATGGGGACGGTGCAGGGGCTACCGATCGGGATATCATTTATCGGTGGCAAGTGGACCGATGCCGAGGTGCTGGCGGCGGGCTATGCCTATGAGCGGGCGAGCCGGAAGCGGGTGTCGCCGACGTATCGGATGCGTATCGATCCTTAGCCGAACCTAGAAAAATCCGTCCGTGTCGAGCGAAGTCGAGACACCGTGAAGAACCGCGCGACCGATGGGCATCTCGACTTCGCTCGATGCGAACGGACATCGAGAGGGGTGGTAATGCGTTAGCGTTTATCCCGCCGCCGCTTCCAGCCCATTTCTTCCAGCTCGAGCAATTCCATCGGGACATGGATATTGCGGATCGCCATCCGCACCTCGATCAGGAACAGCACCAGCGACGCGAGCAGCAGCAACATCGCGATCGCGAACGCCCAGGACGCCGCGAGCCCAAGGTTGAACCCCGCGATCGCCTGCGCAAACAGCAACGCGACGAGCAGGCACACCACGATGCCGCACGCGACCGCGGCGGCGATCGCGTTGTTGATCACGTCCATTCGCCGGTCGGCGGCGCGCAGTTCGGCGACGACGCGCTCATGTTCCTGCCCCTCGGTCTCTGACCAGCGTTCCATCAGCGCGCGCGAGCGATCGACGACGCGCGACAGCCGTCCGGTCAGGACGTTGAGCAGGCTGCCCGTCGCGACGAGCAGGAACACCGGGGTCACCGACAGCTGGATCGTCTCGGCGATCATCGCCGAGCCCACCGTGCTCATGCGGCGGGCGCCGCTGCGCCGAGGCCGCGGAGCACCCAAAGCGCGATCGCAACGCCGATCAGTTCGACCGCCAGCAACCCTGCAAAGAGCGCATCGGGCGCTTGCCCCAGCATGACCGCGGCGATCCGCGCCGCCGCGACGCAGCCCCCGATCAGCACGAGCACACACAAGCCGGGCGCCAGCGTCGCGCGGCGCCATCCGAGCAGAAAGGTCGTCAGTCCAACGCCAACAAACATCCCGCCATAAACGGTCCGGATCTCCATCACCGCCTTGATACTCGGCATCGCAACATCGGTCTCGATCGTGAGAGCGCCGGGATCGAAAAAATAGCGCAGCCCGATCAGGACGAAACCGACTCCGAAGGCCGCGGTCAAGATCCGGCCCACGCGCTCGAAACCCGCGCGCTGCATTATCCCGCCTTCGCCGGCGTGTTCATGCCCATCGACACGAGATATTTTCGAACATTGCGCGCCGCCTGACGAATCCGCTGTTCATTTTCGACCATCGCGATGCGCACAAAACCCTCGCCGTCTTCGCCATATCCAACGCCCGGAGCCACCGCGACCCCGGCATGGGTCAGCAATTGCTTGGAAAACTCCAGGCTGCCCATCTCTTTGAGCGCGGGG
>JAHCKJ010000233.1 GCA_026125835.1 Sphingopyxis sp. | reverse complement strand
CGTGTCGCCAGCGCCCTCGCCAGCGGCTTTCGCATCACCCCCTTGTCGTTGCCGCCAATCGGGTCTAGTCAGCCCGCAATTGCCCAAGGAGCCTCGCGACATGGCCGAATTCCGCCTGCCCAAGAACAGCCGCCCGCAAAAGACGGGCAAGGTCCACAAGGCGGAGGGCGCGGCGGCGGTCAAACGGTTCAAAGTCTATCGCTACGATCCCGACAGCGGGCAGAACCCGCGCTTCGACACGTTCGAGATCGACACCGAAAAATGCGGGCCGATGGTGCTCGATGCGCTGATCAAGATGAAGAGCGAGCAGGATGCGTCGCTGACCTTCCGCCGCTCGTGTCGCGAGGGGATTTGCGGCAGCTGTTCGATGAACATGAACGGCAAGAACGGCCTTGCGTGCACCACCGCGATCGAGGATCTGAAGGGCGACATCACCATCACGCCTTTGCCCGCGATGGACGTCATCAAGGATCTGGTCCCTGACTTCACCCATTTCTACGCGCAATATGCGTCGATCGAACCGTGGCTCAAGACCAAGACGACGACGCCGAGCGGCAAGGAACGGCTCCAGTCGCCCGCCGAACGCGAAAAGCTTGACGGGCTTTACGAGTGCATCCTGTGCGCCTGCTGTTCGACCAGCTGCCCCAGCTATTGGTGGAACAGCGACAAGTTTCTTGGCCCCGCCATCCTGCTCCAGGCCTATCGCTGGCTCGCCGACAGCCGCGACGAATATACCGGCGAACGGCTCGACGAACTCGAAGACCCGTTCCGCCTCTATCGCTGTCACACGATCATGAACTGCTCGAACGCCTGTCCCAAGGGATTGAGCCCGGCGCGCGCGATCGCCGAGATCAAGAAGCTCGAGGCCGAGCGGCAGGTGTGAACGACGGGATCGAGGAGCCGCGCCGCGCCGACCATTTCAGCGCCGAGGCGCAGGGCGATGGCTGGCTCAGCTGGGATCTGAAAGACGCGAGCCGCTTCAACAGCTTTATCGAGCCGCTGACGGTGCGGGTCGAACCGCCGACGGCGGACGGGCGCCCCCGTGCGCGGGTGCGGATGATCCCCGAACGCAAGCACAGCAATCTGGGCGACAATGTCCATGGCGCGGTGACGCTGGCGCTCGTCGATATCGCGCTGTTCGCCGCGTCGCACCAGTTCGGGTCGCTGAACGCCGGTCATTCGGTGACGCTCGACCTGTCGACGCAGTTCGTTGGGGCGGGCCGGGTCGGCGAACCCCTGGACGCGGTCGTCGAGCTGGTGCGCGAAACGGGACGGCTGATATTCCTGCGCGGGCTGGTCGTCCACGGCGAGGGCGACAGCCATATCGTCCTGTCCTTCGCCGGCACCATTCGCAAGGCGAGCAAGGATCGGGCATGACGGCTGGGCTCATAAATAGGGACAGTCCCTATTTAATGCTCCACGCTGCAATCGGCGGGCGATCTGCGCCGCAATTAAATAGGGACTGTCCCTCTTTATGAGCGTTCTCGCGGCCTATGACGCCCTTGTCGCGGGCGGCGAGCTCCGTCCCGACCCCGAACAGCGCGCCGCGGCCGAGCGGCTGACTGTGCTCCAGACCGAACTGGAGGCAGCGCCGCCGCGCGGCAGCCTGCTCTGGCGGCTGACGGGGCGCAAGCCCGACGCACCGCGCGGCGTCTATCTGTGGGGGGCGGTCGGCCGCGGCAAGTCGATGCTGATGGACCTGTTCTACGACCAGCTGCATATCCGGCGCAAACGGCGCGTCCATTTCCACGCCTTCATGCTCGACGTCCATGCGCGGATCCGCGAGGTACGCAAAAGCGAGGCAGGCGACCCGATCCCGCTGGTCGCCGACGCGCTGGTCGCCGATGTCCGCTGCCTCGCGTTCGACGAGATGGTGGTGAACAACAGCGCCGACGCGATGATCTTGTCGCGCCTGTTTACCGCGCTGATCGACCGCGGGGTGTGCGTGGTGGCCACGTCGAACCGGCCGCCGCACGACCTTTACAAGGACGGGCTCAACCGCGAGCATTTCCTGCCCTTCATCGCGCTGGTCGAAGCGAGGCTCGACGTGATGGGGCTAAACGGCCCGACCGATTATCGCCGCGACCGGCTGGGCGACGGCGCGCGCTGGTTCGTGCCCGCCGACGATGCGGCGAGCGCGGCGCTGTCGGCGGCGTTTTTCCGGCTGACCGATTACCCGCCCGAAGACCGCGCGCATGTCCCCTCGCTCGATCTCGACCTGGGTGGCGGGCGGACGCTGCACGTGCCGAAAGCGCTGAAAGGCGTCGCGGTCTTTTCGTTCAAGCGGCTTTGCGCCGAGGCACGCGGCGCGGCGGACTATCTGGCGATCGCGCGCCAATTCCACACCGTCATCATCGTCGGCATCCCGCGCATGGAACCGGAAAACCGCAACGAAGCCGCGCGCTTCGTCACGCTCGTCGATGCGCTCTACGAATATAAGGTCAAGCTGCTCGCAAGCGCCGCGGCGATGCCCGACGATCTGTATGTCGCGGGCGACGGGGCGTTCGAGTTCGAGCGGACGGCAAGCCGCCTGTCCGAAATGCAGTCCGACGCCTATCTCGCGCTGGGCCACGGACCCGGCGACGACGCGTTTTCGGGGTCAAGCCAGGACCAGTAATATGCCGCTGGCGATCTTGCCCCAGCGTGAGGAATTCACCGTTACCGCAACGACGTCGCGGACATAACGCACTTCATGGGCCAGATGGCCGTACCCCTGCTCGATCATGCGGCGCAGCGTGCGCAGCGGGCGCGGCGCGGGCACCGGAATCCGCGCGGGTCGCGTCGGCGGCGCGGGCAGGCTGGCGATCCCGCCGCTCGTCACCCGCGGATCGTCGGCGACGGCGCGGCACAGCGCCTCCATGCGGGAAATCGCGAGGCGGTTGGGCACGCGCCGGTCGCGGCTGAGCAGTTCGAAGCTGTGGCTGAAGGCCGAAAACTGGATCGCCCCGCTGGCGGCGGCATGGTCCAGCGCGTCGCGCATCTCCTCTTCGGACATCGCGCACAGCTGGGCAGGGCGAAAGCGGTTGGTGCGATCGCGCAGTCCGCTGACCGGTACCTCGGCAACGCCGTGGTGGACCCGAATCCCCAGATTGGCGGGGTCGAGCGAAATCGCGCAGCCGCGACCCAGATACGCGCCGTTGAAACTGCTGTCGAAAGCAAAGCCCAGCGCCGCCAGCGCGCGCAGCGTGTCGTCGTTGGCGCCGAAGTTGCCGGCGCGAAAGGCGGATGGCCTTGGCGCCCCGGCCCCGACCAATATATCGCGCGCCAGCGCGATCAGTTTTTTCTGCGCCGCCTGCGGAAAATCGCCGATGTTGCGACCGGTCAGCCGCCCGACCGGATTGAAGCGGGCAAATTTCAGCCATTCGGTGTGGATATGCAGCTGGACTTCGTGCCCGCGCCGGATGATCGGCTGGACGATCTCGTCGATAATCCTGGGTCCATAGACCAGGGCCGGCATCGGGTCGACGAAATAGACCCCTTTCAGCCCGTACCGCTCGAGCATGTCCATCTGGAAATATATCCCGAAGTCGCCTTCGCGGCAGCGGCCGAGGATCGAACTTTCGAAATTGGCACGCATGTCCACGCCCCGTTGATAGAGGCCGGCCGACATTTCGGTGTCAAAACTGATGATCGCTCGCGTCACTCCGGAATCCTAGCGTTGCCGGAATAAAGGAGGGTTAACCGCAGATTGCGGTCGGGCGCAATCGCGCTGGT
>JAHCKJ010000232.1 GCA_026125835.1 Sphingopyxis sp. | reverse complement strand
CGATCATCGACGCGCTGATCGCCGCCGGCTGCGAAGTGCGCGGCGACAAAGCGGTCGCCGCGCTGAGTCCGCATGTCGAGGCGGCCTCGACGGGCGACTGGGACAGCGAATATCTCGACGCGATCGTCTCGATAGCGGTGGTCGACGGAATCGACGGTGCGCTGGCGCATATCGACGCGCATTCGAGCCGCCACACCGACGCGATCGTCACCGAGGATGCGGCGGTCGCCGAACGCTTCCTGACCGGTGTCGACAGTGCCATCGTGATGCACAACGCCTCGACGCAGTTCGCCGACGGCGGCGAGTTCGGGCTGGGCGCCGAAATCGGTATCGCGACGGGGCGGCTGCACGCACGCGGGCCGGTCGCGCTGGAAGGGCTGACGACGTATAAGTGGCTGGTGCGCGGCACGGGGCAGGTGCGGCCTTGAGTCCTTTGTATACAAGTGATATATTTCGATACATGGATGCTACTTCGCCTATTTCCGCCCGGATCGATGCCGGCGTTTTGAACGGCCTCGATCAGCTCGCCGAAAAATACGACCGGTCGCGGTCATGGCTGGTGGCGCAAGCGGTGCGCGAATATGTTGAGCGCGAAACCGAATTCCTGGCGTTCATCAAGGCCGGGGAAGACGACATCGCGGCGGGACGCGTCCACACGCAGGAAGAAATGGAAGCGTGGATTGAGGAACGGATCGCAAGACGAAGTGTGCCTTCGTCATAACCGTGGCAGCAGCGATCATCTGGACAACCAGCGCGCGGATCGATCTGGCGCACATCGACGACCATTACAACGACCTCGATCCGGGGTTTGCGAACAGAACAGCCAGAAATGCCGTAGCCGCGGCGCGCTTCCTCGTGGAGAATCCCTTCGCTGGACCGGTCGTCGACGGGACATCCTATCGCAAATGGAGGGTAGCGGATTCGCCGTTCCTTCTTTTCTATCGAGTTGAAAAGGGTGCGATCCGGATCGTCAGGATTCGCCACTATCGCGAAGACTGGCAGCCCATCCTGTGATCCCCACCGGCCTCCTCGGCGGCAGCTTCAATCCCGCGCATGGCGGGCATCGTGCGATCAGCCTCAATGCAATCGACGCGCTGAGCCTCGATGAGCTATGGTGGCTCGTTTCGCCGGGCAATCCCCTGAAACCCGCGTCAGGCATGGCGCCCCTCCCCGCCCGGCTCGCCTCGGCGCGGCGCATGGCGCGGCGTGCGCCGATCCGCGCGACCGCGATCGAAGCCGAACTCGGCACGCGCTACACGATCGACACGCTGAAAAAGCTCGTTCGCCGCTATCCCGACCGTCAGTTTGTCTGGATCATGGGCGCCGACAATCTGGTCCAGCTGCCCCGGTGGCGCGACTGGCGGGGAATTGCGCGATTGATGCCGATTGCGGTTATCGCGCGCCCGGGCTATAATGACCGCGCCCACGCAAGACGTGCGATGGGATGGCTGCGGCGCTTTGTCCGGCCCGCAGACCAGAAGACGCATTGGACAGACTGGAGACCGCCCGCCCTCGTGTTCTTGCGATTTTCGCCCGATGTGCGATCCGCGACTGCGATACGGCAGGCCAACCCCCGCTGGTTCGAACGCTATGAGGGCCGCGCGCTGCGCGACCCGATCACGCGTTCGTGGCTGGCGGAACCGACCAAGAAAGGACGCATTTGATCTCCGCCACCAAGGGGGCCGCGCCCGGCACCGTCCCTGCCAATGACAGCGTGGACGCGCTCCACGCGCTGATCCTCCACCAGCTGGACGAGGACCAGGCCCAGGAAACCATTTCCATCCCGCTTGCCGGCAAGAGCAGCATCGCCGATCATATGGTGATCGCGAGCGGCCGCTCGACGCGCCATGTGTCGGCGATCGCCGAAAAGCTGGCGCAGCGGATCAAACAGGAAGCGGGCCGTCCGGTTCGCGTCGAAGGGCTGCCCAACGCCGATTGGGTGCTGCTCGACGCCGGCGACGTCATCGTCCACCTGTTCCGCCCCGAGGTTCGCAGCTTTTACAACCTCGAGCGCATGTGGTCGTTCGGCGACGCGCCACCGGTCGCGGCCGCAAATTGACGTCCGTCCCGCCTACCGGCTAGGCGGACGTTTATGTTGCTGCACATCATCGCGCGCGGGCGCATCGGGCGGTCTCCCGAGGCCGAACTGGTCGGGCGCTATATGAAGCGCGTGACCTGGGCGCAGAAAATGTCGGAGCTTCCCGACACGGGCGGGCGGATGCCTGTCGCGGCGGAGCACAGCCGCACGGTGTTGCTCGACGAGGGCGGCGAGCAGATGTCGTCGCTCGAATTTGCCAAGCTTCTCGAACAATGGCGCGACAGCGGGGTGCGCGAGGCGCGTTTCTGTCTCGGCGCCGCCGACGGCTTCACGGCCGGGGAGCGCGAGGGCGCGGACAAGATCATCGCCTTTGGCCGCGCGACATGGCCGCATCTGATGGCGCGCGCAATGCTGGCCGAACAACTGTGGCGCGCGACCAGCATTATCGCCGGACATCCCTATCACCGCGAGGGGCGGCAGTGAGGCGCGCGCTGGCCGTACCGGTCATGCTGGCAACCTTTGCCGGTGGCGCGCTGGCGCTGGCGCAAAGCGACATTTTCGATCCGCAGGCGATCGTCGCGCGCGAGCGCGACCAGCTTGTCAGCGCCAAGCAGCAATCAGCCGACGCGCTGGCGCGCAGCGCGCGGCTGGAGGCTGACGCAGCCGCCGCCAGCGACGAAGCCGACCGGCTGAAGAAACGCAGCGCCGCGCTCGCCGCGCGCATCCAGTCGGCGGAGGCCGACATCAGCGCGGGCGAAGCGCGCGTCGCGCTGGTCAATCGCCGCCTGGCCGTGCAGCAGGCGCGATTGGCGCAGCAGCAGCAGCCGCTGCTCGAACTCGCCGCCTCGCTCCAGCAATTGTCGCGCCAGCCGCCAGTCAGCGTGCTCGCGCAGCCGGGGTCGCTGCGCGAAATGGTCCACGCCCGCGCGGTCATCGACGCCGCGATGCCAGTCATCGAACGCCGCACCGCCGGAGCGCGCCGCGAGCTGGCGCTGCTGGAGAGCACGCGCCGCCAACAGACCATTGCCCTGAATGCGCTGTCGGCAAGCAAGACGCGGCTGGCGGAGCGCCGGGGCGCATTGACGCGGCTGGAGAATGAGGGGCGGCTGCGGTCGCGCGAATTGATGAGCAGCGCGCGGCTGGAGGCGGATCGCGCGCTCGGACTCGGCGAAAAGGCGCGCGATATCGTCGACCTGATGGACTCCCTGGAAGCCGACGGCGCGGTGCGCGCCGAACTCGCCCGGTTGGCCGGACCGCTGCCACGGCCACGTAATCCGGCCATCGACATCGCGGCAACCGCACCGCCCGTCAACGCTGCACCAGCTTCCGAAGCTCCGATGTCGCCCAACGCCTATCGACTGCCGGTGGTCGGGCGCATCGTGGCCGGACTGGGCGAGGTCAACGCCAGCGGGGTGCGGTCGCGCGGGGTGACGATCGCCGCACAACCCGGCGGCCAGGTTGTGTCGCCTGCACCGGGCCGCGTCAGCTTTGCCGGCGACTATCGCGGCTATGGCAAGATCGTCATCATCGACCATGGCGGTGGCTGGGTCTCGTTGCTCACCGGCATGATCGGTCTGTCGGCGGCGGTCGGCGACACACTCGATGCCGGTGCCCCGATCGGGCGCGCCGGTTCCGACGACAGCCGCATCACCGTCGAACTGCGCCGTGCCGGTCGCCCGGT
>JAHCKJ010000231.1 GCA_026125835.1 Sphingopyxis sp. | reverse complement strand
GGGGCCGATCCGTTCCGCCTGCTGCGGCTGAAAACGCTGAAGCTTGCGGTCAAGCGGCGCCTGACGGCGCTGTCGCTGCGTCCGGCGCTGGCGCGTTAATCCATCCTAATAAAGACCGGAGGCGTCGCCCCGCCGGGGCGGCGCTTGCTGGCGTATCCAGGGAATATCACCATGGAACTTCTGTTCGCCGACTGGCTCGGTACTCCTGCCTGGTTCTGGCTGGCGTTTATCACGCTGGTCGTTGCGCTTACCGCCTTTGATCTCGGTATACTGAACAAGGAGAACAGGGAGATGGGGGTTGGCGAAAGCCTCAAGCTTTCGGCCTTCTACATCGCCATCGCGCTCGCGTTCGGGGCGTGGGTGTGGGCGGCAAAGGGCGACGAGGCCGGCCTTCAATATTACACCGGCTTCTTCATCGAAAAAGCGCTGTCAATTGACAATATCTTTGTCATCTCGCTCATCTTCACGACCTTTGCGATCCCGCCGCGCTACCAGTATCGCGCGCTGCTTTGGGGCATCGTCGCGGTGATTGTCCTTCGCGGCATCATGATCGCGGGCGGCGCGGCGCTGGTCAGCGAATATGGCTGGCTGCTCTATGTGTTTGCGGCATTCCTGGTGTTCACCGGGATCAAGATGCTTTTCGCCAGCGAAAAGCCGATGGACGTTGCGGGCAACCCGGTGGTCAAATGGCTGTCGCGCCATATCCCGATCACGGGCGAGCTGCATGGCGAGAAATTTTTCGTGCGCGTGCCCGACAGCAAGACCGGCAAGCTGGTGCTGGCGGCGACGCCCTTGTTCCTCGCGCTCGTTGTCATCAACCTCGCCGACCTGGTGTTCGCGGTCGACAGCGTGCCGGCGATCTTTGCGATCACCACCGACACCTTCATCGTCTATACGTCGAATATCATGGCGATCCTGGGGCTGCGCGCGCTCTACTTCGCGCTGTCGGCGATGGTGCACCGCTTCCACTACCTGAAATATGCGCTCGCGCTGGTGCTGGTGTTTATCGGGTCGAAGATTTTCGTCGCCGATTTCATCCTGGGTACCGACAAATTCCCGCCGCTGGTCAGCCTGGGTGTCACCGTCGCGCTCATCGCGGGCGGGGTGATCTGGTCGCTGGTCAAGACGCGCGACGAGGAAACCGTCTTGCCGCAATAAAAATGTCCGCCGGAAGCCCGTACAAGCTTCCGGCGGACAGGCTTTCCTCCCCAGGAAAGCAGTGGAGGCGCGGGGGCTGGGTCGCTAGCCCCCGCACCAAGCGGGTTGGCGCGAGCGGGTGCAACGGGCCGCTCGCGCCGAACTCGTGTCAGGCGGCAAACTGGTTCATGGTATTGTCTTTGCCGGCGGCCTTCAGAGCCGCTTCACCGGCGAAATATTCCTTGTGATCGTCGCCGATGTCGCTGCCCGACATATTCTGGTGCTTCACGCAGGCGATGCCCTGGCGGATCTCGGCGCGCTGGACGCCCTTGACGTAACCCAGCATGGCTTCGTCGCCGAAATATTCCTTGGCGAGATTGTCGGTCGACAGCGCCGCGGTGTGATAGGTCGGCAGGGTGATGAGGTGGTGGAAGATGCCCGCCCGCTTCGCCGCATCGCGCTGGAAGGTGCGGATGCGGTTGTCGGCCTCTTCGCCGAGCGGGGTCGCGTCATAATCGACGCTCATCAGCTTGGCGCGGTCATAGGCGCTGACGTCCTTGCCGTCCTTTTCCCACGCGTCGAACACCTGCTGGCGGAAGTTCAGCGTCCAGTTGAAGCTCGGCGAGTTATTATAGGCGAGCTTCGCATTGGGGACGACTTCGCGGATGCGGTCGACCATGCGGGCGATCTGTTCGATGTGCGGCTTTTCGGTCTCGATCCAGAGCAGGTCGGCGCCGTTCTGGAGGCTCGCGATGCAGTCCATGACACAGCGGTCCTCGCCGGTTCCGGGGCGGAACTGATAGAGGTTCGAGGGCAGGCGCTTCGGGCGCATCAGCTTGCCGTCGCGGTTGATCAGCACGTCGCCCGGGTTACCCGCGCCTTCGACTTCTTCGCAGTCGAGATAGCTGTTATACTGGTCGCCAAGGTCGCCGGGCTCCTTCGAGAAGGCGATCTGCTTGGTCAGGCCCGCGCCGAGGCTGTCGGTGCGCGTGACGATGATGCCGTCCTCGACGCCGAGTTCCATGAAGGCGTAGCGGCAGGCGCGGATCTTCGCGATGAAATCCTCGTGCGGGACGGTGACCTTGCCGTCCTGGTGGCCGCACTGCTTTTCGTCCGAGACCTGGTTTTCGATCTGGAGCGCACAGGCGCCGGCCTCGATCATCTTCTTGGCGAGCAGATAGGTTGCCTCGGCGTTGCCGAAGCCCGCGTCGATGTCGGCGATGATCGGCACGACGTGCGTTTCATGGTTGTCGATCGCCGACTGGATCTGCTTGGCCTTGAGCTCGTCACCCTCGGCGCGCGCGGCGTCGAGTTCGCGGAACAATCCGCCGAGTTCGCGGGCGTCGGCTTGGCGGAGGAAGGTGTAGATTTCCTCGATCAGCGCCGGCACGCTGGTCTTTTCGTGCATCGACTGGTCGGGCAGCGGACCGAATTCGCTACGCAGCGCGGCGATCATCCAGCCCGACAGATAGATGTAGCGGCCCTTGACGGTGCCGAAATGCTTTTTGACCGCGATCATCTTTTGCTGCGCGATGAAGCCGTGCCAGCAGCCCAGGGACTGGGTGTAGTTCGCCGGGTCCGCGTCATAGGCGGCCATGTCGGCGCGCATGATGCGCGCGGTGTAGCGGGCGACGTCGAGGCCGGTGCGGAATTTGTTCTGGGCGCGCATGCGGGCGACGCTTTCGCCGCTGATGCCGTCCCATGTGCCGTCGTAATCGCGGATGAGGCGGCCTGCTTGTGCCATGTCTTCCTGGTAGCCCATCGTCTTTGTCCTTGAGAGGAGGTGATGGGTGGACGTTGGCGAAGATGCCGCGGAAAGTGAAAAGCTTTGTCAATAATATTTGTGAAATATGGCCTATCGGTGTAAATTGGCGTGTAAATTAGTAAAGAAAGTTACAAGCGATGGTGGAGCGACGGGTGTTTGCGGGGCCGGCAGTGCGCAAGGTGCGGCGCGAGGCTGGGATGACGCAGGCGGCGATGGCCGAGGCGCTGGATATTTCGCCTAGCTACCTCAACCTGATCGAGCATGGCCAGCGGCCGTTGTCGGCCACCGTGATCGTCAAGCTTGCCGAGCGCTTCGGCTTCGATGCCGCGACACTGGGCGTCGATGCAGTACCGGGCGGGGCGGCGGGGATGCGGCGGCGACTGTCCGACGCGCGCTTTGCCGATCTGGGGATCGGCGCGCAGGAGATCGAGGAGTGGCTCGCCACCGCGCCGACGACCGCCGCGGCCTTTGCGCGCCTGTTCGATGCTGCACCTGAAGCGGGCGCGGCTTTACAGGAAGAAGCGCCCGAAGTTGCCGCAGTGCGCCGCGCGATCGAGAAATGGCGCAACCATTTTGCCGATCTGGACGCCAGGGCCGAGGAACTGGCCGACGAATTGCGGCTGGCGGGCGGCGATCTTTATGGCACGATTTCGGAGCGTTTGCGCACGCGGCACCAGCTGGGCATTCGCATCCTGCCGTCGGATGTGATGCCCGACCGGCTGCGCTGGCTCGACTGGCACGCGCGGCAACTTATGCTGAGCGAATTGCTGCGCCCCGCGTCGCGCACCTTTCAGGCCGCGGCGACGCTGGCGCAGATCGAGGCGAAGGGCGA
>JAHCKJ010000230.1 GCA_026125835.1 Sphingopyxis sp. | reverse complement strand
GTCGTAAACCGCCCCTCAGGACGTCGCCGTCGCCCTCATCTGCTGCGCATAGCCCGCTTGCACCATCGCGCTCATCCGGTCGAACAGCGCGTCGGGATCGCTGCGGCGCAGGTCTGCGATTGCGGCCTCGGCGCCCTCGGCGACCACCATTTCGCGCGTTCCGGCGTCGACCGCCGTCAATATCTGCGCCGCGGCGAAATCGGGCGACAGGCCGTTGTCAATCGCGGCGTCGCTTTCCCCGCGCACCGATCCATCAGCGTTGAGCGCGTTGCGGCTGACATTGGTCTGGACCGATCCGGGGGCGACAACCAGCACCTTCAGCCCGAGATGTTCATTCTCCGCGCGCACGCTGTCATGATAGCCGATCAGGCCGTGCTTCGCCGCTGAGTAGGCGCTGCGCAGCGGCACCCCGGCGATCCCCGCGACGCTGGAGATGGCGACGATCTGGCCGCTCCCCGCCGCGACCATGCGCGGGAGCAGTTGCTGGGTCAGCGCAATGGGGGCAAGCAGGTCGACCGCGACAATCTGTTGATAGACGGCAAAATCGGTATCGACCGCCAGGCTGCGCTGCGAGATGCCGGCATTGTTGACCAGCCCGTCGATGCGGCCGCACCAGTTCCACGCCCGGTCGACCAGTGCCGGGATCGCGCCGTAATCGGTCGCCTCGAACGGCAGGATCATCGTTCCGGCGCCGCAGTCGCGGGCGACGGCTTCGAGCGCGGCGACATTGCGCCCCGACAGGATCAGCCGCGCACCGCGCGCGGCGAGCGCCCGCGCCAGTGCCGCGCCGATGCCCGACGACGCCCCGGTGACCCACCAGCATTGATCCTTCATCATCGCATCCCCATCTTGCTATCCGCACCAGCGTGATACCGCGCGGGGATGGCGTCAAGGCGTCCCGCAGCACGGCTGTGCGCAGGGGTGGCAATTTTGTTGCGAATCTGTTATAATTAATATCAACGCGCCGACATTCTGCCTCTTCCCGTCGCGGGCTGGGGCGTTTTCCGGCGTTCCGATGGAGCCATATCCCTTGTCACTCTGACTGGCTAGCGCCGACCCGAAGCATGTCCCCCTTTGGCTAGAGGGCGGGACAGGCGACTTGTCGCAGTTTCAGATCGGGGTCAAGGTACAAGAAAAGGAATTTGCATGTCCGTGAACACGCTCTTGTTCGAAGTCGGCGATTATGTTGTTTATCCCAAACATGGCGTGGGGCGCGTCATCGAGTTGCAGAAATCCGAAATCGCGGGGATGCAGCTGGAACTTTATGTCCTGCGCTTCGAAAAAGAAAAAATGACGCTTCGTGTGCCGACGAACAAGGCCGAGGGCGTGGGGATGCGCAAGCTGTCGTCGGACAAGACGCTGAAGGAAGCGCTCCAGGTCCTGACCACCAAGCCGAAGGTCAAGCGCACCATGTGGTCGCGCCGCGCGCAGGAATATGAAGCGAAGATCAATTCGGGCGACCTCGTGTCGATCGCCGAAGTGACCCGCGACCTGTTCCGCGCCGATGACCAGCCCGAACAAAGCTATTCGGAGCGCCAGATCTTCGAAGCGGCATCGAGCCGCCTCGCGCGCGAACTCGCCGCGATGGAAGAAAGCGACGAAAAGACCGCGCAGGCGAAGATCCTCCAGATTCTCAACGAACATGCGCCACTGTATTACGCCGAAAAGGTATAAGTTCGCGGGTTAGCATTGGACGAATGGGGCGGTCCCGCGGGGCCGCCCCTTTTCCTGATCGTCATTGCGAGGAGCGAAGCGACGCGGCAATCCAGAGTAGCGTAAACCCGCTCTGGATTGCTTCGCTTCGCTCGCAATGACGAACTACGGGTAGGTCGCCCCCACGAAATAGAGCCCGTCGGGCGGCGCGTTCAGCCCCAGCGCCTGCCGGTCCGCCGCGTCCAGCGCCGCCTTCAAATCGCGCGCCGACCATTTGCCATGCCCGACAAGCGCGAGCGACCCCACCATCGAGCGCACCTGATGGTGCAGAAAGCTGCGCGCTTCAGCCTCGATTATGATCTCCTCGCCGTGACGGCTCACCGTCAGCTTGTCGAGCGTCTTGACCGGGCTTTGCGACTGGCAATGCGCCGAGCGAAAGGTGGTGAAATCATGCAGGCCAATCAGCTGCTGCGCCGCCGCGTGCATCGCATCGGCGTCCAGCGGCCGGGCAACCTGCCACGCCAGCCCCTTGTCCCACGTCAACGGCGCGCGGCGGTTGACGATGCGATATTCGTATGACCGCCCGATGCAGGCAAAGCGTGCGTGCCAGTCGTCGGGCACCACCGCGCACCCGATGATTGCGATCGGCGCGGGGCGGAGCTGCGCGTTCAATGCCTCGGTCAGCTTGAACGGCGTCAGCGGCTTGGCGATGTCGACATGCGCGCGCATCGCGATCGCATGGACGCCGGCATCGGTGCGCCCGGCGCTGAGCACCTGCACTTCCTCGGCGGTGAAGCGGTGGATCGCTTCCTCGATCGCCTGCTGGACGCTCGGCCCATGCGCCTGCCGCTGCCAACCCATATAGGGGCGACCGTCATATTCGATGGTGAGCGCGAAGCGGGTCATGGGTTGCGGCTAACATAGCCACTGTCGCCATGCTGAACTTGTTTCAGCATCCATGGCCCGCGCGCTCCTGCTGCGCAGCGTCGAAGGAAGCGGCAGGTCATGGACCCTGAAACAAGTTCAGGGTGACGGGAGAGGCCGGCTGGGCGGCTCATGCCAGCCGCGTCCCCGCCGCGATTCCCCGCCCGCGCAGCAACTCTCCCGCCTCCATCGCCGGTTTCCCCGCGCGCTGGATGCGCGTCACGCGGATTGCGCCGGGATTGCAGGCGATCGTCAGCGCATCGTCGAGCGTCGCGCCCGGCGTCGCACCCACAACCGTATCGGCCGGATGCACGACCTCTGCCGCCAGCACCTTGTAGCGTTCGCCTTCCAGCTCGAAAAACGCTCCCGGCGCAGGGTTGAACGCACGAATCTGCCGCTCGACCTGCACCGCACTCGTCAGGAAATCGAGCCGCGCTTCGCTCTTGTCGATCTTCGCCGCGTAAGTGACGCCCTCTTCGGGCTGCGGCGTGGGCGGAAAGGCGTGGAGGTCGCTCAACACGCGGCGCATCATCAGCGCGCCCATTTCGGCCAGCTCGTGCGTAAGCACGCCCGCGCTCTTGCGCGCAATCGGCGTCGTCTCGATCAGCCGCATCGCGCCGGTGTCGAGCCCGGCGTCCATCTGCATGATCGTCACGCCCGTTTCGGCGTCGCCCGCCAGGATTGCGCGCTGCGCCGGCGCCGCGCCGCGCCAGCGCGGCAGGATCGAGCCATGGACGTTGAGGCACCCTTCGCGCGGGGCGTCGAGCACCGCCTGCGGCAGGATCAGGCCGTAGGCCGCGACCACCGCGACATCTAGGTCGAGGGCTGCGAACTCTGCCTGCGCCTCCTCGCTTTTCAGGCGGCGCGGCGTGCGGACGGGCAGGCCATGCTCCTCGGCCCAGGCCTGCACCGGGCTTTTCTGCAACTTTTTGCCGCGCTGCGCGGGGCGCGGGGGCTGGGTGTAGACCGCCGCAATATCATGCCCCGCCGCGTGCAGCGCGGCGAGCGTCGGCACCGCAAAGGGCGGCGTTCCCATGAAGGCGATACGCATGGGTGCGGGCTTTGGCGGACGGCGACGGATGGTGCAAGCCTTTCTCCCCTTGCGGGAGAGGGCAGCGAGACTTGCGAACTTGTTCGCTAGTCATCTGGAACTGAAGTAAGCATCATGGCCTGCTGCCGGTTTGGCGGACACCGC
>JAHCKJ010000023.1 GCA_026125835.1 Sphingopyxis sp. | reverse complement strand
AATATAGCGGGGCATGAGGGGGAAAGCGGCGATTGGCTTGTACAAGGCAATGAGCGGGCGGAGTTTTCTGCCAATGGCTTGTCCCGGATGACGGGCGTTACCGATCCGGCCGACCGGGCGGGAACCCGCGCGCGTGCCGACACCGCCGGTTCGGTCGGCGCGGCGGAACCCGGACCGCTGTCGCGGCGCAAGGCGATCACCGCCACGACCGTCAAGCTGGCGGCGCTGTTCTGGCTGTGCGTCTTTGTTTCTGACAGCCTTTTGTGGGGAATTGCAGGCATCGATCCGGTCGAATCGGCGCTCGGCAAGCTGCTGCTCAACAGCTTCGGGGCGGGGTTGACGCTGGTGGTGACGGTGCTGTTGTTCCACCTGCAGTCGCGCACCATATATGTAAAGGTCGTGGTCGCCTTTGCCTTTTCGATGCTGGCCGCGGCGGCGTACAGTACGCTCGACGTCGCGATCTTTCTGTGGATGACGCGCCCGCCGCTCTGGCTGTTCGACCATGTCCAGTTCGGCCATACGATGATTTCCAGCACCGCGATGTTCTTCGGCTGGTCGTGTCTGTATGTCGCGATGATGTACAGCTTCGCCGTTCGGGATCATGAACGCAGCCTCGCCCAGGCGCGCGAAGAGGCGTTGTCGGCGCAGATGCGCGCGCTGCGCTACCAGATCAATCCGCACTTTCTGTTCAACACGCTCAACTCGGCGGTCGGGCTGGTCGAGGAGGGCGCAACCGCGCGCGCGCAGCGCATGATGGTTTCGCTGTCGACCTTTCTGCGCCAGACGCTCGAACTCGATCCGATGACCGACGTAACACTCGCGGCGGAACTGGCCTTGCAGGAAGATTATCTCGAGATCGAACGCGAACGCTTTGCCGACCGGATGCGCTTTACGATCGATGTCGAGGAGGCGGCCTTGCGCGCCATGGTACCCAACCTCATCCTGCAGCCGCTTGTCGAAAATGCGGTCAAGCACGGCGTCGAGCCCAGCCTGCGCGAGGTCGAAATCCGCATCATTGCCCGGCGCGACGGTGATGATTTGCGCATTGCTGTCGAAAATGACCTGGTTTCCGCGGCGGCTCACCCGGCGCGCGGCGGCAGCCGGATCGGGTTGCGCAATGTCGCCGACCGGCTGGCTGCACGCTTCGGACAGGCCAGTGCGTTCGACACCATGCTGGCGCCCGGAACGTTCCGCGCCGAAATCCGGATGCCCTGGATCATATGTTGTCCGGTTACGTAGTTCTGGTCGTCGACGACGAGCCGCTGGCGCGGCGTCGGGCAGTGCGTCTGGCGCAGCAACTGCCGTGGGTCGGGGAGGTCGGACAGGCGGGAAATGTCGCGCAGGCGGCCGAATGGCTGGCGCAGTCCGCCTGTCACATCATCCTGCTCGACATCCGGATGCCGGGCGGCAGCGGCTTTGACCTTTTGCGCCATTTGCCCGATCCCGCCCCGGCGATCGTGTTTGTCACCGCGTTCAGCGACCAGGCGCTTCGCGCCTTTGACGCGCAGGCAGTCGATTATGTGACCAAACCGATCGAGGCCGGGCGGTTTCACACCGCGATGGAGCGCGCTCGCGTGGCGGTCGAGCAACGCCAAAGCGCCGACCGCATCCGCGAATTGCAAGAGGTCGTCGCCAATTTGCGCGCGACCGAGCCGGAAACGCGCAATGAGTTGGGCGAATTATGGGTTCGTGCGGGCGGCGAATATGTCCGCATCAAGCCCGAAAGCATTTCGCATATCGGGGCCGAACGCGATTATGTCCGTGTCCATGCCGACGGGCACAGCTATTTATACAATGAAAATCTGGCAACGCTTGAGCGGTTGCTCCCCGCCCATCAGTTTCTGCGGATCCACCGCAGCACGATGGTCCGCATCGACGCCGTCAGCCGCGTGAAGGGAGGGCCGTTCCACTCGCTGATCGCGGTGCTGAACGACGGCACCGAATTGCGCGTCGGCCGCACCTATACTGCGACAATCCGCGCCCGGCTCGCGCGTCGCGACTGAGGCGCCCTCCGCTTTCCTCTGACCGTCTGGCCAATCTTGTCTTGACGCGGCCACAGCGCGGATCGCCTTGTCTCCCTGTTCACGCCGTGCAAGGGGACGCGCAGGAAACGCGGGAGAGGATGCGATGCGGTTCGACGTATTGATTGTCGGCGGAGGCCATGGCGGGGCGCAGACCGCGATCATGCTGCGGACGCAAAAGTTCGCGGGCAGCATCGCGATCGTCGGCGATGAACCCGAGTTGCCGTACGAACGTCCCCCCTTGTCGAAGGAATATTTCGCCGGCGAAAAGGCGTTCGAGCGCATCCAGATCCGCCCGGCGCGATATTGGGAAGAGCGCGCGGTAACGATGCTGCTCGGCCAGCGCGTCGTGACGGTCGATCCCGCGGCGCGCACGGTCACGACCGACAATGGCGCGACGATCGGCTATGGCAAGCTGGTCTGGGCCACCGGCGGGACGCCGCGAATGCTGCCGGTTCCCGGCGGCAACCTGCCGGGCGTGCAGGGCGTGCGGACACGCGCCGATGCCGACGCGATGAAGGCGGCGTCCGAAAGCGCGCGCCAGATCGTCGTCATCGGCGGCGGCTATATCGGGCTCGAAGCGGCGGCGGTGCTGCGCAAGGCGGGCAAGCCGGTCGTGCTGCTGGAGGCGCAGGACCGGGTGCTCGCGCGGGTCGCCGGCACCGACCTGTCGCGCTTTTACGAAAACGAGCATCGCGCGCAGGGGGTCGACCTGCGGCTCGGCGTTTCGGTGGTGGCGATCGAGGGCGACACGCATGTCACCGGCGTCAGGCTGGCGGACGGCGAGGTGGTTCCCGCCGACCTCGTCATCGTCGGCATCGGAATCGCCCCGGCGGTTGAACCACTGGTTGCGGCGGGGGCCGAGGGTGGCAACGGCGTGCTGGTCGACCGGCTGTGCCGGACCAGCCTGCCCGACATCTACGCGATCGGCGACTGCGCCGCGCACGAGAATGATTTTGCCGAAGGTCTCGTGATCCGGCTCGAATCGGTCCAGAATGCCAACGACCAGGCCAATGTCGTGGCCAAGGGGATTTGCGGCGACGCGGCGCCCTACCACGCGATCCCGTGGTTCTGGTCGAACCAATATGACCTGAAGCTCCAGACCGCAGGACTGTCGGCGGGTTACGACCGCGCGGTGCTGCGCGGCGACCCGGCAACGCGCAGCTTTTCGGTCGTTTACCTGAAAGCGGGCAGGGTGATCGCAATCGACTGCGTCAACGCGACAAAGGATTATGTCCAGGGCCGGATGATCGTCACCGCGGGTTTGGAGGCAAGCCCCGCGCAACTCGCCGACCCCGACACGCCGCTCAAATCGCTGCTTCCCGCCGCGGCTTAAGTCGGCGGAACCACATCGCCCTGCGGCGGCTCGTCGCCCAGCGCTCGCTTCAGCCCCGCCTTGATGTTGCGGAGCAAGCGCCGCAGCGCAATGATGACGACAACCGCCGCGATCGCCAGCAGGATCGCAATGACGATCGCGAGCGCCGGAAAGGCGATCACGAGCGCCAGCAGGCCGCCGGTCGCCACATCCTCGCCCGTCGATACCACCGCGTTGCTGAACGGCTCGGGACTGGCGTTGACGACCGCCCGCGTCGTCGCCTTGGCGCCGTGGCTGAGCAGCGCCCCGCCGCCGCCGAGCAGAAAGGCGATCACCTGCCAGGTCGGATCCGACGCATCGACCAGCGCCAGCGCGAGCAGCGCACCGCCCAGCGGACGGATGACGCTGTGAACCATGTCCCAGATCGAATCGACCCACGCGACCTTGTCGGCCAGAAATTCGGCGACCGTCCCGACCGCAGCCACCGCCAACACCCACGGGTTCGCGAGCACCTGCAACGCCGCCAGATGGTCGGGCAGCGGCAGCCAGCCAAAGTGCATCGCGGTGCCCGTGGCCAATATCGTCAGATAGAGCCGCCAACCGGCCAGCAGGCTCAGGCTGCCGGCAACTCCCAGAATTTCGACAATGCCCATGTTCCGGCTCCCCGTCCTGCCTGCGTCCATCTTGCACCTCCAAGATCGGGGCCGCAATGGCGGGATGACAAGGGCGGCGGGTCCAGTTATCGCTGGCCCCATGAACGACACTGCAAGCTCGTCGGCGGCCAACGATATCCTGCCCGAAGGCGCCATTCCCGCGGCGACGCTGGTCATCATGCGTCCGGCTCCGGACGGCGGCCCCGACGAAATTCTGATGGTCAAGCGGTCAACCAATATGGCGTTTGCCGCCGGGGCGGTCGTCTTTCCCGGCGGCCGCGTCGATCCCGACGATTATGTCGTTGCGCGGCAACATGCGCCCGATGTCGACCCGGCCGACGGCGCCGCCCGCGTCGCGGCCTTGCGCGAGACGCTCGAGGAAACGGGGCTTGCGGTCGGCTGGCCCGCCCTGGGCGATCGCGATCTTGAGGATGTGCGGCGGGCCTTGCTGTCGGGAACGCTGCTGTCGGACATACTGGCATCGCGCGGCGACCGAATCGCATTGGATTCGTTCGTTCCTTTCGCCCGCTGGTGCCCGAACTTCAAAGAGGCGCGGACATTCGATACGCGCTTCTATGCCGTGGCGGCGCCGCCCCACGGGCATGAACTGACGGTCGAAGAGGCCGAACACAGCCATATCTTTTGGGCGAGTGCGCATCGGACACTCGCGATGGCGGACGCGGGCGAGGTGTCGGTGATCTTTCCTACCCGTCGCAATCTCGAACGCCTGGCCCATGCCCCCGATTTTGCGCAGTTTTCGGCGCATTCCTGTCAGTTTCCGGTCGAACTGGTGACGCCCTGGATCGAGGAGCGCGAGGGCCGGTCCTTCCTCTGCATCCCCGATCATCTCGGCTATCCGGTCACCAGCGAACCCTTCGACCGGGTACGGCGCGGCTAGGGTCACTGGCCGCGATTTTCTCCTGATTTAGCAATTTGGTAAGAATTGCCCGGCTAGGGCAAATCGTCGTTGCAATTGCTGAACGCTGTGCCTAAGAAGGCCGAGCAGAAGCAGACCGAAGGCCAGCCTTGGGTGTGATTCGACAAGACTATTCCAGTGGACGGAGAATAAGATGAACCTGCTTAAGAAGGCTGCGATCTCCCTCGCAGCGACCTCGATGATCGCAGCCCCGGTTGCCGCATCGGCCGCTCCCGCAGCCCGTGCCGCTTCGGCCGTCGAAGGCCAGAGCGAGCTCGAAGGCAGCAGCTGGATCATCGCGATCATCGCGCTTGCTGCCATCATCGGCGGTATCATCATTGCGTCGGACAACAACGACGACTCGCCGACCAGCCCGTAATTTCGGCTGATCGCTAAAGTTACCAAAAGGCTCCGGGTTCGCCCCGGAGCCTTTTGCGCGTCTGTCGAATGGCGCGACCCGCCGAGTGGGAGATCGCCAAGCGACGGTGCAGGCAGCAGGGAAGGTGCCGCTTTGCTGCGTCCTATCGCTGCGAAAGCCTTTCCTAAAGTTCGATCGCCCGGTTCCCGCGTGATCGCGAAAGCGGGATAGCGTGCCGCGCCCGCGCGACGGCACCAGGATCGACGGCCGCGTATATCAGCCGATAGTCCGCACCGTCATTTGCGGGCCCCGCGTCGGCCAGCACGGCGCCCCAGGGATCGACCGCGATGCTGTGGCCATAGGTCGCGCGGCCGTCGGCATGGGCGCCCGATTGCGCCGCCGCCAACACGAAACAGGCTGTTTCGATCGCCCGTGCCCGCATCAAGACGTGCCAATGCGCTTCACCTGTCGGGACGGTGAAGGCGGCCGGAATAGCAAGGATCGTGGCGCCATCGTCGACCAGTGCGCGGTAAAGTTCCGGAAAACGCACATCGTAACAGATGCTGAGACCCAGGCGCCCCAGCGGCGTGTCCACCGTCACCGGCGCGTCACCGCCGGCATAGGCCGCCGACTCGGTCCAGTTTTCGCCTGACGGAAGGGTGACGTCGAACATGTGAATCTTGTCATACCGCGCCCGGATGCTGCCGTCGGCAGCGACAACATGACTGCGGTTGAGCCTTCGGCTGCCATCGTCGCCGAGCAGCGGCATCGAACCCGAATGCAGCCAGATCGCGTGTTTCCGGGCCATGGCTTGCAGCCGGGCTGGCCAGGGGCTTTCGGCTTCGCGCACGATATGCGCCGCCGAGCGCGCGCGGTCGCGATCGAGTAACAGCGACATTTCGGGCAGAAAGGCCATGCTGGCGCCGCTCGCCGCCGCCTCGGCCAAGGCGCGGTCGATCGTCTCCAGATTGCGATCGGGGTCGATGTCGCTGGTCATCTGGACCAGCGCGGCAACGGGCGGCGGTGTGCTCATGACCCATCGCTAGTCCGGGCAGCTTTTCGGGACAAGCGCCGCGATAGTTCAGTGGCCAGCAAGCTTCGCACGCGATAAGGTTGCCCGATGGCCAAATTCTCCCCGCGTTCGCCGCTGTTTCCCGCCCGCCCGCTGCTGCTGGCCGCCGCTGCCTTGCTGTTGCTGGCACCGCCCGCAGTCCATGCACAGCGCGCGCCCGCGCCCGCCGTCCCGGCGCAGCAAACGACCGCCAGCGACTGGCTCTATGCCGGCAGCGACATTCCGCGCGACACCGCGTGGCAGTTCGGCGTGCTTCCCAACGGCGTGCGCTATGCGGTCCGCAACAATGGAGTGCCGCCCGGACAGGTGTCGATCCGCGTGCGCATGGACGTCGGATCGATGTTCGAGACAGAAAGCGAACGCGGCTATGCGCATCTCCTCGAACATCTGACCTTTCGCGGATCCGAACATATCCCCGATGGCGAGGCCAAGCGGATCTGGCAGCGGTTCGGCGTGACCTTTGGCAGCGACTCGAACGCGCAGACGACCCCGACGCAGACCGTGTACCAGCTCGATCTGCCCAGCATCACGCCCGCGAACCTCGACGAAAGCATGAAATTGCTGGCGGGGATGATTCGCGAGCCGCGGATATCCGAACTTGCGGTGGCGGCCGAACGCGGGGTCGTGATGTCCGAACTGCGCGAATCGGACGGTCCACAGAAAAGGATCGCCGACGCCACCAACGCGCACCTGTTTGCAGGGCAGCTGCTGGGGGACCGTTCGCCGATCGGGACGATCGCCTCGCTGGGCAAGGCCAGCGCAAGCTCGGTCGCGGCGTTTCACAAACGCTGGTATCGTCCCGAACGGGCGGTCGTGGTGATTGTCGGCGACGCGGACCCTGCCGAACTCGCGGGACTGGTCGCCAAACATTATGGCGACTGGCGCGCCGACGGCCCGCCGCCGCCCGCGCCCGACTTCGGCACGCCCGATCCGAAAGCGCCTGCGGCGCTGGAGATCGTCGAGCCCAACCAGCCGCTGGCGTTGACGCTGGCGATGGTGCGCCCGTGGCAAAAACGCATCGACACGGTGGCCAATACCCGCCGCCTTTATCTCGAATATATTGCCCAGGCGCTCGTCAACCGGCGGCTGGAAAACCGCGCGCGCAGCGGCGGCAGCTATCTGGTCGCGACCGTCGAACAACAATATGTCAGCCGCAGCGCCGACGTGACGATGGCGTCGATCATTCCCTTGAGCGACTGGCAAGCCGCACTGGCCGACGTGCGCGGGGTGATCGCCGATGCGACGACCACGCCGCCGTCGCAGGCCGACATCGACCGCGAGGCGAACGAGATCGAAGCGTTCCTGCGCAAGGAGCTGGAAAATGCCCGCAACGAGCCGGGGGCGCGGCTTGCCGACGATCTGGTGCGTGCGGTGGACATTCACGAGGTTGTGACCAGCCCGCAGGGTCAGGTCGATATGTTCCGCGCGATCCGGACGGCGGCGACGCCCAAGGCGATGCTGGACATCAGCCGGGCGATTTTCTCGGCCCCGGTGACCCGCGTGGCCTTGACGACGCCGGCGCCGGCGGGGGGCAATGCCGCGGTGCTGGCGGCGCTGAACGCGCCGGTCACCGCACGTGACGACCGGCTCGCGGCGGTGCAGGCCGATTTCAACCAACTGCCGGCGTTCGGCACGCCGGGGTCGATTGTATCGGCCAGCCCGCTCCCCGGTCTGCGCGCCGAACGGATCGAATTTGCCAATGGCGCGACCGCGCTGGTGTCGAACAACAAGATCGAACCGGGCAAGGTGCGCGTCAATGTACGTTTCGGCACCGGCAACCGCAGTGTCGCCGCCGACGCACCCAATCTGCTGTGGACCGGCGACTATGCTCTCGTGGCCAGCGGCATCGGACCTTGGGGGCAGAATGCGATCGACCAGCTGACCAACGGCCGCCAGATCCAGCTCAATTTCTCGATCGACGACGACGCGTTTGAACTGGCGGCGGAAAGCAAGCCCGCCGATCTTGCCGACCAGATGCGGCTCATCACCGGCAAGCTGGCGATGCCGCGCTGGGACAGCGCGCCCGTCGAACGGCTGCGCGTCGGCTTTCTGACCGGCTATGACCTCAACGACGCGACGCCGAATGCCGTGCTCGACCGCAATTTGCGCGGCTGGGTGACGGGCAATGACGCGCGCTGGTCGGCGCCCGACAAGGCGCAGATCGAGGCTTTGACTCCCGCGGCATTCCGCGCCTTCTGGGAACCGCGCCTTGCGAGCGGGCCGATCGAGGTGCAGCTGTTCGGCGATCTGGAATCGGTCGATTACCGCCGCATCCTCGCCGAAACCGTGGGCGCGCTCGCGCCGCGCCCGACGCTGGCGCCGCCGGGCGGCCAGCGGGTCGGTTTTGCGACACCGACCCCGACGCCGATGGTTGCCTATCACCGCGGCGCGCAGGGGCAGGCGGCGGCGATGACCGCCTGGCCGACCGGCGGCGGGCTGGCCAGTCCCCGCGACCAGCGCGGGCTGGAGGTGCTCGCGGCGATTTTCAACGACCGGCTGTTCGACCGCCTGCGCGCCGAACAGGGCGCCAGCTATGGGCCGGTGGTCAACAGCCACTGGCCGACGGGGTTCGACGGCGGCGGCTATCTGCTCGTCGGCAGCTTGCTGGCGCCGCAGGATATCGACCGATTTTATGGTATCGCGCGTGACATCGCCGCCGATCTGGTCGCGACCCCCGTGAGTATAGACGAACTGACACGCAACGCCGTGCCGATCCGCGAACAGGTGGCGCGCGCCACGACCGGCAATGTCTATTGGATGTTCCTTCTCGAAGGCGCAACGCGCGATCCGCGCGTGACCGCCGCGGCGCTGTCGATCCAGGACGATTTATCGGCGGTCACTGCGGCCGATGTCCAGCGGTTGGCGCGGCAATATCTGACCCCGCAGCGTCAATGGTCGCTGGCGGTGCTGCCCAAGGGCATGACGCTGGCCGAGGCGTCGGCCCTGGGTTCGGCGACCGCGACCCCGGCGGCGGGCGGGCGTTAAGCGGTCTCGCCGCCCGCCGCCGGACCGCGCAGCTTGCGAATGCGCGGTTCGTGGTCCAGCTCGCCCTTGGTCATGATGTCGCGCCGCATCTTGGCGCGCACGTCGTGGATCGACGCGATCACCGGTCCCATCGCGACGCCCAGGTCGATCAGCACCGCCTCGGCGAGTTGCAGCGAACTTTCCAGCGTTTCGGGGACGGCGTCGCTCGCCCCCGCCTGATACAGCGCCGCGGCATGGTCGGCGTCGCGCGCGCGGCTGATGATCGGCAGGTCGGGGAATTTCTGGCGCAGCTGCTTGGTCATCCGCAATTGCTGCACCGGATCGTCCATCGTCAGAACGATTGCATCGGCGCTTTCGACGCCAAGCTTGTCGAGCGCCCCGGGCCGCGCAACATCGGCAAAACGGACAGCAAAGCCGTCACGCCGTGCCGCTGCGACCGCATCGATGTCGGCATCGACCGCGATGTAGGGGCGGCCATGTTCGCGCAGCAGTTCGGCCACCGTGCGGCCGACACGCCCGAAACCGACGACGACGGTGCGCGCCGCCACCGTCTCGTCATCAGGCATCTCGCCGCTGCGCATCTCGATGCGCCGCGCGACATCGTGGCCGACGCGCGCGAGCAGCGGCGTGATCGTCAGGCCGATCGCGGTGACGAGTTGCCAGAAGCTGGCGGTCGCCGCATCGATCAGCCCGGCGGTCAGCGCGGCGGTGAGCACAATCAGCGTGGTTTCCGACGGGCTGGCCATCAACAGGCCGACTTCGGCGGCGGTGCCGCGCCGCGCCCCGGCAAAGCGCAGCAGCAGCGCGGTGACGATTGTCTTGACGGTGACGACGCCGACGACCGCGGCGACCAGCATCGGCCATTGCTGCGCGATGCTTTTCAGGTCCAGCCCCATGCCGACGCTGATCAGGAACACGCCCAGCGCCAGCCCCTTGAACGGCGCGGTAATCGCCTCGACCTCGCCATGATATTCGGTTTCGGCGATCATCAGGCCCGCGAGCAACGCGCCGACGATCGGCGACAGGCCGACCGCCGCGGTGGCCAGCGCGGCGACGATCACGACGAGCAGGCTGGCGGCCAGAAACAGCTCGGGATTCTTGGCGCGCGCGGCTTGGGCAAAGATGCGCGGCAGCAGGAACCAGCCCGCGACCGCGAGCACCGCCACCACCAGCGCGCCCTGCCACAATGTGGTCAGCAGCAATTCGGCGCTGTCGCCTGCCGGATTGGGAGCAAAGGCACCCAGGATGAAGATGATCGGCACGATCGCCAGATCTTCGAATAACAGCATCGACAGCGACGCGCGACCGACCGCCGATTTGGTGCCGACCATTGACAGCACCAGCGCCGTCGACGACAGCGCCAGCGCGATCCCCAGCCCGAACGCCGCGGGGGTCGACAGGTCGGTGAGCAGCCACAGCCCGCCGCCCAAAATCCCGCCGCCGAGCGTCAATTCCGCCGCGCCGACCCCGAACACCAGCTTGCGCAATTGCCACAGCCGCCGGAACGACAATTCCAGGCCGATCGAAAACAGCAGCAGGATGATGCCGAATTCGGCGAACAGGGCGATGTCATCGGTCGACCCGATCGTGACATGCTCCAGCCACGGATAGTCGCCGGTCAGCGACCCCAGGCCGGAAGGCCCGACCAGCAAGCCGACCAGGATGAACCCGATGATCGGGGGCAGGCGAAAGCGCGCAAACGCCGGAATGACGATGCCCGCGGCGCCCAGCACCACCAGCGCGTTGCCGATGGCTGAAGTTTCCGTTTCCGATACCATAAGGGCCGACCTTATGCAGGCCGGCCCCGATTGGCTAGGCGGTTATGGGAAGCAACCAGTAAACGTCGCCCCCGCGAAGGCGGGGGCCGCTATCGGGATGGCGCATGGTAGCCAGCGGCCCCCGCCTTCGCGGGGGCGACGATGGTCTCACCCACCCATCTTGGCGTCAAGATTCTCCACGATCGCCTCGAAGAAGCCCTCGGTCGTCAGCCAGTTCTGGTCGGGACCGATCAGCAGCGCCAGATCCTTGGTCATCTTGCCGCTTTCGACCGTCGCGACGCACACCTTCTCCAGGTCGTCGGCGAACTGCACCAGCGCGTCGTTGCCATCGAGCTTGCCGCGGTGTTTCAGCCCGCCGGTCCAGGCAAAGATCGACGCGATCGGGTTGGTCGAGGTCGCCTTGCCCTGCTGGTGCATGCGGTAATGGCGCGTCACCGTGCCGTGCGCGGCTTCGGACTCCACGGTCTGGCCGTCGGGGGTCATCAGCACGCTGGTCATCAGGCCCAATGAGCCGAAGCCCTGGGCAACGGTGTCCGACTGGACGTCGCCGTCGTAATTCTTGCATGCCCAGACGAACTTGCCGCTCCACTTGAGCGCCGACGCGACCATGTCGTCGATCAGGCGATGTTCGTAAACGATGCCCAGCGCGTCGAACTTCGCCTTGAATTCGGCGTTGAACACTTCCTCGAACAGGTCCTTGAAGCGTCCGTCATAGGCTTTCAGGATCGTGTTCTTGGTCGACAGATACACCGGCCATTCGCGGGCCAGGCCATAGTTCAGGCTGGCGCGGGCAAAGTCGCGGATCGAATCGTCGAGGTTGTACATCCCCATCGCGACGCCCGAGGTCGGGAACTGGAACACTTCCTCGTCGATCACGGTCCCGTCCTCGCCCTCGAACACCAGGCGCAGCTTGCCGGGGCCGGGGACGCGGAAATCGGTGGCCTTATACTGGTCGCCAAAGGCGTGGCGCCCGACGACGATCGGGTCGGTCCAGCCGGGGACGAGCCGCGGGACGTTGCGCATCACGATCGGCTCGCGGAACACCACGCCGCCCAGGATGTTGCGGATCGTGCCGTTCGGCGACTTCCACATCTTTTTCAGGCCGAATTCCTCGACGCGCGCTTCGTCGGGGGTGATCGTCGCGCATTTGACGCCGACGCCATATTTCTTGATCGCGTTCGCGGCCTCGACGGTGATCTTGTCGTCGGTGCGGTCGCGCTCCTCGATGCCCAGGTCGTAATAATGCAGGTCGATGTCGAGATAGGGCAGGATCAACCGCTCGCGGATCCATTGCCAGATGATCCGGGTCATTTCGTCGCCGTCGAGTTCGACGACGGGGTTGGCTACCTTGATCTTGCCCATGCTGTACGCCTTTATCCTTGGGGAGTCGGAGTTGCAGCGGGCCTTAGGCAAAGCGGCGCGATTGTTCAATGGGCGTGGTGGAACCCGCGCGGAACTCACGGTGCGCCTTATCCATTGTCACTATGGATGCTCCCCCCTAGAAGAACGGCCATGTCCAGCATCATCTCTTCCAACCGCCCCGGTGGCGGCATCAAATGGCAATGGCCCTCGATCCATCCCGAGGGGCGCAAATTCCTGCTCATCGCGGCGATCGTCACTTTGTGCTTCTGGCTGCTCGGCTGGGAGATTGTCGGCTGGCTGATGTTCGGCGTCACCCTGTGGGTCGGCGCCTTCTTCCGCGATCCGGTGCGCGTCACCCCGACCGGCGGCGACGTCGTCATCGCGCCTGCCGACGGTTTGATAACCCAGATCGCCGAAGTCGCGCCGCCGCCCGAAATCGCTGGCGCCGACGGTCTCGGCGAGGCACCGATGCTGCGCGTGTCGATCTTCATGAGCGTGTTCGACGTCCATATCAACCGCACGCCGGTGGCAGGAACGCTGCGCAAGCTTGTGTATATTCCCGGCAAATTCCTCAACGCCGATCTCGACAAGGCGAGCGAGGAGAATGAACGCCAGCATTTCGTCGTCGAACGCGCCGACGGCGTGCGCATCGGCTTCACCCAGATCGCGGGGCTTGTCGCGCGGCGGATCATGCCGTTCGTCACGATGGGCGCCGAACTGGCAACCGGCCAGCGCGTCGGCCTGATCCGTTTCGGCAGCCGCGTCGATGTCTATCTGCCCGTGGGGACCACGCCGCAGGTCCTGCTCGGACAGCGCACGCTGGCGGGTGAAACCGTGATTGCGCGCATCGGACAGGCGGCGATCATCGACGGCATCGGGCAATAGGGTGGCGGACGAGCATCCGCTGCCTGCCGACGCCGCCGGACGCCGGATCGGCGGCATCGGCCTGCGCGCCTTTGCCCCCAACGCGATCACCGTCCTCGCGCTCTGCTTCGGGCTCACCGGGGTGCGCTTCGCGATCGGCGGGCAGTTCGAGCTTGCCATCGCCGCGGTGATCTTTGCCGGGGTGCTCGACGGCATGGACGGACGCATCGCCCGGCTGCTCCGCGCGCAGAGCAAATTCGGCGCCGAACTGGATTCCTTGTCCGACGTGATCGCGTTCGGCGTTGCGCCGGCGATGATCCTGTTCCTGTGGTCGCTGACCAACGCCCCCAAATTCGGCTGGACCGCCGCGCTGGCGCTGGCGGTCTGCTGCGCGCTCCGTCTTGCGCGCTTCAACTCGCGGATGGACGCCGATTTCCAACCGCATAAATCGGCGGGTTTCAACACCGGCATTCCGGCGCCGGCCGGCGCGGGGATGGCGTTCGTCCCGCTGTATCTGTGGTTCGTCACCGGCAACGAATTGTTTCGCGAATGGTATGTTGTGATGCCTTGGGCGCTCGCCGTCGCGATGCTGATGATATCGGCGATCCCGACCTACAGCTGGGCCTCGATCCGCTTGCGCCGGTCTTGGCGACTGTTTGCGCTGGCGGGGGTCGGGTTGCTCGGCGCGGCGCTCGTCACCGTGCCCTGGCTTACGCTGCTGGCGGTCTGTGCCGTCTATGCCGCGACGCTGCCGTTCGGCCTCGCCAGCTATGCGAAGGTCAGGCGGCGCGGCTGAGCTGTGGCCGACTGTGCTGGGCGCGCGCGACGATGGCACGCGCGATGTGGCGACGCGGTGCCGACGGGCGGAGCTTGATGGTCGTGGCAGGTCCGGGTTGCGGCGCGGCATCGCTGGCAAAAGCACCCTCGCCGAGCAGTGCCGAAAGAATCGCCGTCTCGTTCGATTTGAGCATCGCCAGGATCACCGTGATGCCCAATCCGGCGGCAAGAGCGAAAAGGAGTGCGGCTGCGACCTGAACCATGACCTGTCCTTCCGGTTTTCGTTAACGAAACCCTGATCCTCGCCAACGGACGGTTTCGCTTGGCTTTTGGTTGCATGTTCTTGATTTGTTCTCAACTGTTTTGCGACGAAGCGATGAATTTTGTCGCCGGGCTGATCCGGCATATGACATTATGGCTCCGCCGAAATTGGCGCACGACGCTTGCATTTGACGGCCAACGCGGCTAACGGGCCGCCCATTCCACATGGAAGGCGCACATAAACCGGTGCCGGGATTATCCGCTTGCGGACCCTGGTTCTTGCTTTCCAGAGGACCAACCGGAAGGAGAAAGACCATGGCGGCACCTGTCGTCACGATGCAGAATCTTATCGAGGCTGGCGCCCACTTCGGCCACCAGACCCACCGCTGGAACCCGCGCATGAAGCCGTACATCTTCGGCGCGCGCAACGGCATCCACATCCTCGACCTGTCGCAGACCGTGCCGCTTTTTGCGCGCGCGCTCGACTTCATCGCCTCGACCTCGGCCGCCGGCGGCAAGGTGCTGTTCGTCGGCACCAAGCGCCAGGCGCAGGGACCGATCGCCGATGCGGCCCGCGCGTCGGGCCAGCATTTCGTCAACCACCGCTGGCTGGGCGGCATGCTCACCAACTGGAAGACGATCTCGAACTCGATCAAGCGTTTGAAGACGCTTGAGGAACAGCTTTCGGGCGACACCTCGGGCCTCACCAAGAAGGAGGTGCTCAACCGCACCCGCGAACGCGACAAGCTGGAAATGTCGCTCGGCGGCATCCGCGACATGGGCGGCATTCCCGACGTGATGTTCGTGATCGACGCGAAC
>JAHCKJ010000229.1 GCA_026125835.1 Sphingopyxis sp. | reverse complement strand
GCTTCCCGACACCCACCGCATCGGTATCGTTCCGGGCAGTGACACCGGCGCCTTTGAAATGGCGATGTGGACGATGCTCGGTGCCCGTCCGGTCACGACGCTCGCTTGGGAGAGCTTCGGAGAAGGCTGGGTCACCGATGCCGCGAAGCAGCTCAAGCTCGATCCCACTGTCATCCGCGCCGATTACGGCCAGCTTCCCGACTTGACCCAAGTCGACTGGTCGAACGACGTGCTGTTCACCTGGAACGGCACCACCAGCGGCGTTCGCGTTCCGAACGGCGACTGGATCGCCGACGACCGTGAAGGGCTGAGCTTCGCCGATGCGACCAGCGCGGTGTTCGCTTACGACCTGCCGTGGGACAAGATCGATGTCGCGACCTTCAGCTGGCAGAAAGTGCTCGGCGGCGAAGGCGGTCATGGCGTGCTGATCCTTGGCCCGCGCGCGGTCGAACGCCTCGAAACCTATACTCCCGCCTGGCCACTGCCGAAGGTGTTCCGCCTCGTCAGCAAGGGCGCGCTCGCCGAGGGCGTCTTCAAGGGTGAGACGATCAACACCCCGTCGATGCTCGCGGTCGAGGATGCGATCTTCGCGCTCGAATGGGCGAAATCGCTCGGCGGTCTCGACGGCCTCAAGGCGCGCAGCGATGCCAACGCCGCGGCGCTCGACAAGATCGTCGCCGACCGCGACTGGCTCAGCCACCTCGCCGCCGATCCCGCCAGCCGCTCGAAAACGTCGGTCTGCCTTTCGGTCGCGGGCGCCGATGCGGATTTCATCAAGAAATTCGCCGGGCTGCTCGAAGCCGAAGGCGCAGCCTATGACATCGCGGGCTATCGCGACGCGCCTCCGGGCCTGCGCATCTGGTGCGGCGCGACCGTCGACACCGCAGATATCGAAGCGCTCGGCCCGTGGCTCGACTGGGCCTACGCCAGCCTGTCGGCCTGACGCCTCCCCCTTTACCGTTTGCCCCGAGCTTGTCGAAGGGCCGCTCTTTCTTCGTGCCGTCGCAAAAGAAGCACAGTGCTTCGACAAGCTCAGCACGAACGGATTTTGAAAGCCATTCCAATGACCGCACCCAAAGTTCTGATCTCCGACAAAATGGACCCCAAAGCCGCCGCTATCTTCAAGGAACGCGGCATCCAAGTCGACGAAATCACCGGCAAGACCAAGGACGAGCTGATCGCAATGATCGGCGCCTATGACGGCCTCGCGATTCGCTCGGCAACCAAGGTCACCGCCGACGTCCTCGCCGCCGCGACCAACCTGAAAGTTGTCGGCCGCGCCGGGATCGGCGTCGACAATGTCGACATTCCCGAGGCGTCGAAAAGGGGCGTCATCGTGATGAATACGCCGTTCGGCAACAGCATCACCACCGCCGAACATGCGATCGCCATGATGTTCGCCCTCGCGCGCCAGATTCCCGAGGCCAACGCCGGGACGCAGGCTGGCAAATGGCCGAAGAATGATTTCATGGGCGTCGAGCTGACGTCGAAGACGCTCGGCCTGATCGGCTGCGGCAATATCGGCAGTATTGTCGCCGAACGCGCGCTGGGCCTGCGCATGAAGGTCGTTGCCGTCGATCCCTTCCTGACCCCCGAACGCGCGATCGAACTCGGCGTCGAAAAGGCCGACCTCGACACCTTGCTCGCCAAGGCCGATTTCATCACGCTGCACACGCCACTGACCGACCAGACGCGCAACATATTGTCGGCGGAAAATATCGCGAAAGCGAAAAAGGGCGTCCGTATCATCAACTGCGCGCGCGGCGGCCTGATCGACGAAGCGGCGCTGAAGGATGCGCTGGAATCGGGCCATGTCGCGGGCGCCGCGCTCGACGTATTTGCGCAGGAGCCGCCGGCCGCCGATCACCCGCTGTTCAGCGCGCCGAACTTTATCTGCACCCCGCACCTCGGCGCATCGACCGACGAAGCGCAGGTCAATGTCGCCATTCAAGTGGCCGAGCAGCTGTCGGATTACCTCCTCACCGGCGGCATCACCAACGCGCTCAACGTCCCCAGCCTGTCGGCCGAGGAAGCGCCGAAGCTGCGCCCCTATATGAGCCTCGCCGAAAAGCTCGGCAGCCTTGTCGGGCAGCTCGCGCACGACAATCTCACCACCATCTCGGTCGAGGTCGAGGGTGCCGCCGCCGAGCTGAACCTCAAGCCAATCACCGCCGCGGTGCTGACCGGGCTGATGCGCCGCTATTCGGACAGCGTGAACATGGTCAACGCCCCGCACCTCGCGCGCGAACGCGGCCTCGATGTCCGCGAAGTGCGGCACGACCGCGACGGCGACTATCACACCCTCGTCCGCGTCACCGTCGCGACCGAAGCGGGCGACCGCTCGGTCGCGGGCACGTTGTTCAGCAACGGCGATCCGCGCCTCGTCGAGATGTTCGGCATCAAGGTCGAGGCCGATCTTGACGGCCACATGCTCTACATCGTCAACGAGGATGCGCCCGGCTTTATCGGTCGCATCGGCACCGCTTTGGGCGAAGCCGGACTCAACATTGGCACCTTCCACCTCGGCCGCCGCGCCGCGGGCGGCGAAGCCGTGCTGCTTTTGAGCCTCGATTCGCCAATGCCCGAACCTTTGCTGTGGCAACTTTGCCAACTTCCGGGCGTGAAGACGGTGAAGGGTTTGAAGTTCTGACTACCTATCCCCTCCCGCCTGCGGGAGGGGAGATTTGATTGATCGCTCGCCTATAGACTTCTAAGGCCGCACCATGCCTCGCACCCCTGCCCTGCTGCCCGAAGGCCTGCGCGACCGCCTCCCCCGACAGGCCGAGGCGGCGTCGCGCGTCACTCGCGCGCTTGTCGATGCGATGCGCGCCCACGGCTATGGCCGGGTGTCGCCGCCGCTGGCAGAATTTCGTGAGACGCTGGGCGGCGACGATGATCGCACCACGCGCGACCTGCTGCGCTTCACCGATCCGGTGTCGCAGCGCACGCTGGCGCTGCGTCCCGACATCACCCGGCAGGTCGGCCGCATCGCGACCTCGCTGCTCGCGGGGGCGCCGCGCCCCTTGCGTCTTTGCTATGCGGGTCAGGTGGTCAAACTGCGCGCCAGCCAGCTGCGCCCGGCGCGCGAAATGCTCCAGGTCGGTGCCGAGCTGATCGGCAGCGACAGCGTTGCCGCAGCGCGCGAGATCGTGACGGTCGCGATCGACGCGCTCGAAGCGGCGGGCATCGGGCCAGTCACCATCGACTTCACCCTGCCTGACGTCGTCGACCTGCTCGCGAACGGCCCGCTGCCCGCCGAGACCGACATCCAGCAGCTGCGCGACGAACTCGACGCGAAGGATGCCGGCGCGCTGACCCGCATCGGCGCCGCCGCCTATCTGCCACTGCTCCGCGCCACCGGGCCGTTCGATCAGGCGATCGCGGACCTGCGCGCCTTCGACACATCGGGCGTCCTCACCGCGCGCATCGACGCACTCGAAGCCATTGCGGCACCTGTGCGCGACCGGGTGACGCTGACCCTCGACCCGACCGAGCGCCATGGCTTTGCCTATCAAAGCTGGTTCGGATTCCAGATCTTCGTGCCCGGTCAGGGCGACGCGGTCGGTCGCGGCGGCGGTTATGCGATCCCGGTCGGCGAGGATCAGGAGGAATCGGCGGTCGGTTTCTCGCTCTATCCCGATCCGCTGATCGACGCGGGACTCGGCGCCGAGGACGACCGCGACCGCCGCATCTTCCTGCCGCTCGGCCACGATCCTGCGCTCGCGTCCAGCCTGCGCGCCGATGACTGGCAGACGGTGGCGGCGTTGTCGGACGCCGACGATGCGCA
>JAHCKJ010000228.1 GCA_026125835.1 Sphingopyxis sp. | reverse complement strand
GCGTCACTGCAGGACAGCAGCAGTTTCCGCGCTGGCGAAGTGCTCGTCGTCGGCGTCACGCTCGCTTCGGCCAACACCGATCCGCAGCAGCGCGACACGCTCGACGTTGTGCTCGAACTGGAAAATGGTGACCGCGAACAGATCACGCTGACCGAAACCGCCAATAACAGCGGCGAATTTGTTGGTTATATCAACACCATCGGCGTGCCCCCTGCCGTTGTTCAGGGCGATTGCCGCCTGTCGGTCAATCCCGGGGCGCCCCTGTCGTTGCGCGTGTCGGACCACGCCAGCGCCAGCCTGGTGGCGATCGCAACGATCAGCTTTCTGGTCGATCCCTTTGGCATCGTGTTCGACAGCGGCGACGGCGCGCCCGTGCCGGGCAGCCGCGTCACCATTATCGATACGGCGACCGGCCAACCCGCGCGGGTGTTCGGTGACGACGGGGTATCCGCATATCCGTCCAGCGTCATCACGGGTCAAAGCGTCACCGATTCGGGTGGTACGCTCTATAATTTCCCGCCGGGCGACTATCGCTTTCCCTTTGTCGCGCCGGGAACCTATCGCCTGGTCGTTCAGCCGCCAGCACCCTTTACCGCGCCGTCGACCGCGAGTCCCGGCGATCTGGCGGGATTCCGTCGTCCCGACGACGGTCTCCCCTACGACATCAGCGACGCCAGCTACGGCAATCCCTTTACGCTCAACAGTCCGGCCCCGGTCCGCGTCGATATTCCGGTCGATCAGCCCGGCCTGCCGCTGGTGCTGCGCAAGACGACCTCGACGCAGGTCGCGGTGCCCGGCGACGTTGTGCAATATCGGATCGAAGTCGCGAACCGCGACGCGCGTCGCACCACGGGCGCGGTGACGGTGAGCGATATTTTGCCGGTCGGGATGCGATTGCGCGCCGATACGGTGCGCATCGATGGCGTGCGCACCGCGGCGGAGATCGACGCCAACGGACGCGAATTCCGCGTAACAGTCCCGGCCATCGCGCCGTCGGGCACGTCCCTCGTCACCTATCTGGCCGAGGTCGTCGTGTCCGCGCGGCCGGGAAGCGCGCTGAACAGGGCCAGTGCTGCCGACAATCGCGGTGCAACCAGCAATGTCGCCGAAGCCACGATTGCAATCAAACGCGACCAGCTCGGTGACCGCATGACGATCATCGGACGAGTGACCGACGGCGGCTGCACAGTCGACCCCGGCAAGGCTGCCGGGATCGCGGGGGTGCGGGTGATGCTTCAGGACGGTAGCTACGCCGTCACCGACGAAGATGGCCGATATCATTTCGAAGGCGTTCGTCCCGGCCTGCATGTCGTCCAGATCGATCCTTCGACCCTGCCTTTCGACCGTCAGCCTGTCGACTGCGCGCGTTCGACCCAAAGTGCGGGCAGCGCCATCTCGCGCTTTGTCGAGGCTCGCGGCGGGGCGTTGAAACGGGCCGATTTCCGGGCAGTTCCCGGCGCTCCGCGCGCCGCACCAACCCAATCGCCCATTGCCACATCGCAGGTGTTGAGCGACCCGGAGGCCGCCGGTGCCGGCCGAGACTGGTTGGCGGGCCAAACCGCCGGCACCGCCTGGCTGTTCCCCGCCATCGACCATAATCCGCGGTCAAAGGCGATCCGTGCGGCAATCAAACATCTGCCCGCCCACAAGGTCGTGCTGCGGATCAACGGGAAAGCTGCCGATCCCCTGGCTTTCGACGGAACGAGCAAGTCCGCCGACGGCACCGTCGCGGTCAGCCTGTGGCGCGGTATCGAAATTCGTGAGGGTGACAACCGCCTCGTCGCCGAAATCCGCGATGTAAACGGTGTCATCATCGAAACGCTGGAACGCACCGTTCACTATTCGATCACCCCGATGCGCGCGACGTTGATCCGCGAAAAGTCACGCCTCGTTGCCGATGGCGTCACGCGTCCGGTCATCGCGGTCCGCTTTACTGACCGCAGCGGCAAGCCCGTCCGGGCCGGCCTGACGGGCGACTTCAGCGTCCCTGCCCCCTATTCTCCAGCCGTCGACGCCGATGCCCAACAGGCACGCCAGCTTTCCGGACTGGAACGCGCGCCGCCGGTGTGGAAAATCGATGGCGACGACGGTATCGCCTATATCGAACTGGAACCGACCACCGCGTCGGGTACGCTCGCCATGGAATTCGCCTTCCGCGACGACCGGGTGACCCGCAAACAGGCGATCGAAATGTGGCTCGACCCGGGCGACCGGCCCTGGACGGTTGTCGGCTTCGCGGCGGGCACGCTCGGTTACAACACGCTCGACGACCGGATGGAACCTGTCGCCGAGACGCTCGATGACCTGAATGCCGATGCACGACTCGCGCTGTATGCAAAGGGCCGCATTCAGGGCAAATGGCTCATGACGCTGGCCTATGACAGCGACAAGGAGGCCGACGAGGCGCGCTTCGGCGGGGTTATCGACCCGCGCGCCTATTACACCATCTATGCCGATCGCAACGAAACGCGCTATGACGCGGCGTCGGTCCGCAAGCTGTATCTGCGCCTCGAGCGTCCGCAATTCTATGCCATGTTCGGCGATATCGAGACGGGTATATCGGAACCGCAGCTCGCCCGCTACCAGCGCGCCTTGAACGGCGGCAAGGCCGAATATCGAGGTCGCAATCTGGCGGCGACCGCCTTTGTCGCCGATACGCCCTATCGTTTCCGCCGCGACGAGATCCAGGGGAACGGCCTGACCGGTCCTTATCAGCTTGGCGCGCGCGACATTTTGCCGAACAGCGAGCGTATCGTGATCGAAACGCGCGACCGCGTGCGCAGCGAACGCGTAGTTAACAGCGTCAGCATGACGCGCCATATCGATTATGACATCGATTATCTGTCCGGCACCGTCCGGTTCCGCAGCCCGGTGCTCAGCCGCTCCTCCGATCAGAATCCGCAGTTTATCGTCGCGGAATATGAGGTGGAAGGCGTCGGCCAGCGCGTGCTGAACGCCGGCGGTCGGGTCAGCTACCAGTCGGACGACGAGAAGCTGCGCCTTGGCGCTACCCTGGTCCATGACGAGGATGGCAATGTGAAAACCAACCTCGCCGGCGTCGACGGACGGTATCGCCCCGGCGTTGACAGCGAAATCCGCGCGGAATTTGCGGTCAGCGACGCCAAGCCGCAAAACGGCGCCGCATCCGGGAGCGCAGGAACGGCCAAGGCTTGGCTGGTCGAGGCCGAACATCATGGCACGACCGCCGATTTTCTGGCCTATATCCGCGAACGCGAAAGCGGATTCGGCGCGGGGCAGTTGAACCGCGGTGAAGACGGAACGCGCAAGTTCGGCGTCGATGGCCGCCTGCGCGTGACGCGTGACCTCGCCCTGACCGGCAGCGCATGGCAGGAAAATTATCTCGATCGCGGCTCGCGTCGTCGTGCTGCGCGCCTGCTCGCCGAATATGACAATGGCACCAGCGCTGCGCGCGCCGGGCTGACCCACGCCGACGACCGTCTGTCGGACGGGTCACGCAACCGTTCCACCATCGCCCAGTTCGGCGCCACCCAGCGGCTGTTCGACAAGCGCCTTGAACTGGACGCGCAGACGGAATTTGCATTGAACGGCGACGACGCGAGCGTCGACTTCCCGACCCGGCACCGTCTGGCCGCGCGTTTCGCCGTCAATCGCGAGGTCAATCTGGTCGCCAGCTACGAAATGGCCGACGGGGACACGATCAAGGCACGCACCGCACGGCTAGGCTTCGATTTAACCCCCTGGTCGGGCGCGCGCCTGCTCGCTACCGCTAACCAGCAGCAGATCGGCGAATATGGCCCGCGCAGCTTTGCCGCTTATGG
>JAHCKJ010000227.1 GCA_026125835.1 Sphingopyxis sp. | reverse complement strand
GGCGGCTGCGCCCGCGATAAGTCCAGATCCGGCGCAGCACGCGCCAGGCGCACAGCCGGATCGGAAAATCGAGATAGACGACGGTATCGGCGCGCGCGAGTCGCGCGTCGAGCGTGCCTCCATAATTGCCGTCGATCAGCCACCGTTCGCTGGCGGTGATGGTGGCGAGCCGCGCGCGTATCTCATCCTTGCTGCTTTCGACCCAGCCCGGACGCCAGTTCAGCTGGTCCATGTGAAAGACCGGCAGCTGGAGCATCCGGCCCAGTTCGGCGGCCAGCGTCGATTTCCCGGCGCCACACGGCCCGATGATCAGCACGCGTTGCACGATCGTCAGCCCTGCAACCGCAGTGCCAGATCGCTCTGAAAGCGCACGTCGTTGTCCTCGGCCAACCACGTCGCTTCGGCGGCAATCGCGCCGAGCAGGTCGATCAGCGGTTCCATCTCGCTCTTGAGATAATTGCCCAGCACATGGCCGGTGACGCGGTCCTTGTGCCCCGGATGGCCGATACCGATGCGCACGCGGCGGAAATCCTCGCCGATATGCTGGATCATCGAACGGATGCCGTTGTGGCCCGCGGCGCCGCCACCGCGTTTCACCTTCACCTGCATCGGCACAAGATCGAGCTCGTCGTAAAAGACGGTGACGTCCCGCGCTGTCAATTTGTAGAAATCCATCGCGGCGCGCACGCTGCGGCCGCTTTCGTTCATGAAGGTGCCGGGTTTGAGCAGCTGGATGTGTTGCGATCCGATGCGCCCGTCCTGGATCCAGCCCTGGAATTTCTTCACCGGGGCGGCAAAGCCATGAACATCGGCGATGACATCGGCGGCCATGAAGCCGACATTGTGGCGGTGCATCGCATATTGCGGTCCGGGATTGCCGAGACCGACCCAGAGCTGCATGACACTGCCTTTCCCGGGTCCGGTGGAAACGCCCCTCCCACCTGGGGGAGGGGCGGTCCGAAATGCTTAGGCTTCGTCACCTTCGGCGGCTTCGCCTTCATCCTTCGTCGTGTCGCCGTCGCTGGACTTCAGCGCCGACGGGGCAACGATGGTGGCGATGGTGAAGTCGCGGTCGGTGATCGCGCTTTCCACGCCCTTGGGCAGCGTGACATGGCTGATGTGGATCGAATCGCCGACGTCGAAACCGGTAACGTCGATTTCGATATTGTCGGGAATCTTGTCCGCATCGCACACCAGTTCTAGTTCGTGGCGAACGATGTTCAGCACGCCGCCGCGCTTCAGGCCCGGCGAGGCTTCTTCGTTCTGGAACAGGACCGGCACCGCGACCTGGACCGTGGCATCCTTGGCGATGCGCAGGAAGTCGGCGTGGATCGGGCGATCCTTGACCGGATGAAATGCGACGTCCTTGGGCAGCGTGCGGATCTGCTTGCCGCCGACGTCGATCATGACGACCGAGTTCATGAAGTGACCCGTCATCAGCTGCTTCATCAGCAGCTTTTCTTCGACGTGGATCATCAGGGGTTCTTCTTTGCCGCCATAGACAACGGCGGGGACGCGGCCTTCGCGACGCAGTTCACGCGAGGCTCCCTTGCCTCCCCGTTCACGCGTCTCGGCCGACAGCACCAGCTGGTCGCTCATCATTTTTCTCCGAAACAGATTACACAGTCCGCCACGCCTCCAGGGATGACCATGGACGGAAGCGGCGGCGCTTAGCGGGGAAGCGCGCGAAATGCAAGCGCGGGAGGGGCTGGCGTCCGTGATGGCGGTTAACGACCGGCAGTTGACGTGTATAGCATCGTCATCCTGAACTTGTTTCAGGATCCATGGTCCGCCGTTTCCTTCAGCGCTGCGACAAATTCGAGCTCGGGCCATGGATGCTGAAACAAGTTCAGCATGACGAGTTTAAAGGTCAGCCAACCACCCCAAGGCCGCCTCTTGCCGTAACTCAACCCCGCAGCGTCTCCTCGATCTGGTCCAGCCGGTCCTTGCCGAAAAACATCGCATCGCCGACGAAGAAAGTCGGAATGCCGAACACGCCGCGGGCGACCGCGGTCTCGGTATTGGCGACCAGCCTGGCCTTGATTTCGGGCTCTTGCGCCCGCGCGAGCAATGCGGGGCCGTCGAAACCGTTGGCGGACAGGAAGGTCGCGATCACGTCCGTATCGTCCATCTTCAGCCCTTCCTCCCACATCGCGCGGTTCACCGCATCGACATAGTCGTCGAGCACGCCTTCGTCGTCCGCGACAATCGCGCCGCGCATGATCGTCAGTGTGTTTACCGGGAAGTGCGGGTTGATGCTGAATTTTGTCAGCCCCAGTTTCGCAATGAACCGGCGCATTTCGAGATTTTCATACGCGAGCTTTGCGGGCGCATCGGCATATTGCACCATCGGTGCCTTGTTCCCCGTCGCCTTGAAGATGCCGCCCAAAAGGCACGGTGTGATGACGAGGCCGGCGCCGGTGCGGTCGAGCAGTTCGGGAAGCGCCTTCATCGACAGATAGGCGTTGGGGCTGCCAAAATCGAAAATGAGTTCGAGGGTTTTGGTCACCATGTTTCTCCCCACGGGCGAAGGTCGAGTTCGTGCGTCCACGCGCTTTTCGGCTGCTTGTGGAGCATCACATAATTGGCGGCGATCGCCGCCGGGTTCAGGATCAGATCCTGCGCCTTGGCATTGTCGAAATCGCGATGGCGGCCCTTGATGAAGTCGGTATCGATCGCGCCGTCGATGACGGTGTGCGCGACGTGAATGCCCTGCGGTCCCAGCTCGCGCGCCATCGATTGCGCGAGCATCCGGAGCGCACCCTTGGCGCCCGAAAAGGCGGCGTAACCCGACCCGCCGCGCAACGATGCCGTCGCGCCGGTGAAGATGATCGTCCCGCGGCCGCGCGGCGTCATGCGTTTCGCCGCCTCGCGGCCCATCAGGAAGCCGCTAAGGCACGCCATTTCCCACACCTTTGTGTAAACGCGCAGCGTCGTTTCGGCGATCGGGAAGGTCACATTGGCGCCGATGTTGAACACCGCGACCTCCACCGGTCCAACCTCGGCCTCGACCGTGTCGAACAGCGCGATCATCGCGTCTTCGTTGCGTGCGTCGGCAGGGAAGGCGCGCGCCTGATGACCGGCATCGCGGATCGATTGGGCGAGCGCTTCAAGCTGGTCCGCGTTGCGTTCGCGGCGGTTGACGCAAGCGGTGAGTCCTTCAGCAGCAAAGGCGCGGGCGATTGCACCGCCGGTGGCGTCGCCGGCTCCGATGATGACGGCTGCAGACATGCGACTCTCCTCTTGCTCTCGATAGTAACTATGATAATCATAGTGACAAGTGATTTCTTTTCCCCGTCGGGGGAGGTTAAGGGTGCGAGATGCCGAGGCGCGCGGACCTTTCGGATACCTACTGTCCCGTCGGGCGGTCTGCCGAACTGCTTGGCGACCGTGCGGTGTTGCTGATCCTGCGCGACCTGTTCTTCGGTCGGCGACGGTTCGAGGGAATCGCGACGAATACGGGGCTTGGGCCGCAACTCGTGTCGGCCCGGCTCAAATTGCTCGAAAGAGAGGGCGTGGTTGAACGTCAAGCCTATCAGGAACGCCCGCCGCGCCACGAATATCGGCTGACCGACAAAGGGAAAGATTTGTTCGACGTGCTGTATGCGATGCGCAACTGGGCCGAACGCTGGGCCTACAGTGCGGATGAGAGGGGGACAGGTCCGGCCATACGCTATACCCACCGCGCTTGCGGCGCCGACGTCGGAACATCGGCAGTCTGCCCCGGGTGCGGCGACATATTGCGCTACGGTGATCTGAAAGGGGAGCCCTCACTCGCGCTCCGGGCCGAGCAGGCAGCCAAAGGGGC
>JAHCKJ010000226.1 GCA_026125835.1 Sphingopyxis sp. | reverse complement strand
CCTCGGTGCGGCCGACCCATTTGGTGTCGGGCGGCACCGGATAACCCTCTGCCGTATCGTAGAAGTTGATCCCCGCCTCGAAGCAACGGTCGAGGATGCGGAACGCTTCGGCCTCGTCGGTTTGGCTGCCAAAGGTCATCGTCCCCATGCAGATGTCGGACACATGGATGGCGCTCTGGCCCAGGCGGCGGCTTGGCATGGCTCGGTTCTCCGTTCGGCGGAAGGGAGCGCCGTGCATAGGTTGCGGATCGCAACCTTGCAATCAGATCAGCAGCGCGAGCGACCCGACCAGCAGCGCCGCCATCGTCCAGTTGAAAGCGCGCAGTCGCGCCGGGCTGGAGAGCCAGCCGCGCAGCACCTGACCCATCACCGCCCACAGGCTGGTCGACGGCAGGTTGATGAGGCCAAAGACCAGCGCGACGAGAAGCACCGCGCTGAAATTACGATCCGGGGCGTAGAGTGCGATTGCGGTCAAGGCCATCGACCACGCCTTGGGGTTCACCCATTGGAACAGCATTGCCTGCACGAATGTCATAGGCTTGCCGCGCGCATTCCCGCCAGTGTCGGGCGCGGCGGCGTTGGCGATCTTCCACGCCAGCCACAGCAGATAGACGACGCTCACGACCTTGAGCACACTATTGAGCGACGGGAACAGGTCGAACAATCCCATCAGCCCGGCGCCGACGAGGATGATCATCACGGTGAAGCCAATTCCGACCCCCAGCGCGTGTGGCACCGTGCGGCGCAGGCCGAAATTGGCGCCCGATGCCATCAGCATCATATTGTTCGGTCCGGGCGTGATCGACGAGACGAGGGCGAAGGCGGAGAGCGCGAGGAGGGTGGTCTGGTTCATGCGCGCAACATAATGCATTGCGTCGATACGTGGGTTGCAAAGAATGCCGATAATCGCTTATCGGATGCAATCTATGAGCAAGATGGATGATATCGGCCGCAAGATATTGCGCGAATTGTCTCAGGACGGACGAATCTCGAACCTCGAACTCGCCGACCGGGTCGGATTGTCGCCGTCGGCCTGTCTGCGCCGGGTGCAGGAGTTGGAGCGTAGCGGCGTGATCACCGGCTACCGCGCCACCATCGATCCCGCCAAGCTGGGGATAGAGTTCCTCGCCTATGTAACCGTCGGGCTGTCGACGCATACCAAAAAGGCGCAGGCCGATTTCGAGGCCGCGATGGCGGGCGCGCCCGAAGTCCGCGAATGCCACAATATCACCGGCGCGATCGAATATCTGCTGCGCATCGAAACCGCCGATCTGGCGGCATACAAGCATTTTCACACCGAAGTGCTGGGGGTGCTGCCGCAGGTGCACTCGATCAGCACCTATGTGGTGATGGAATCGACGAAGGACGAGCGGGCTTAGCATACCGTCGCCCCCGCGAGGGGTGCCGCGAGTCACGCGCCTCCCGACACGGCCGCAGCCGGTTTATCCGGTCGCCGAAGGACAAGGCCTCCTGCGGCCCCCGCCTTCGCGGGGGCGACGATGATGCCTTGAACCCGCCACCCCGCCACCGCATATCGGTTTCATGACGAAACTCTCTTTTCTCGACCTCGTGCCCGTCACCGATACGGGCACGATCGCGCAGTCGCTCGCCAACGCCTCGGACCTCGCGCGCCACGCCGAGGCGCTAGGTTATGAACGCTACTGGGTCGCCGAACATCATGGCATGGCGGGGATTGCGAGCGCCGCGACCGCAGTCGTGCTGGCGCATATCGGGCAGGCGACACGGACGATCCGCATCGGGGCGGGCGGCATCATGCTGCCGAACCACGCCCCTATCGTGATCGCCGAACAGTTCGGCACGCTCGAGGCATTGTTCCCCGGTCGCGTCGATCTGGGGCTTGGCCGCGCGCCCGGTTCGGATGGCATCGTCGCACGCGCGCTCCGCCGCAACCTCGCGAGCGACGAGCGGCAATTCCCGCAGGATGTCGTCGAATTGCAGGCGTTCCTCGCGGGCGACGATCGTCTCGGCATCCGTGCGGTGCCGGGCGAGGGCACGAACGTCCCGCTGTGGATCTTGGGATCGAGCCTGTTCGGCGCGCAGCTCGCCGCGATGCTCGGGCTGCCCTACGCCTTTGCCAGCCATTTTGCGCCCGACGCGCTCGACGAGGCGCTCGAGATTTACCGGCGCCAGTTCAAGCCATCGGCGCAGCTTGCCGAGCCCTATGTCGCCGCAGCGTTCAACACCTTTGCCGCCGATACGTGCGAGGAGGCGGAACTGCTTGCCTCGTCGCAGCAACAGGCCTTCGTCGCGCTGCGGACGGGCAATCCCGGCCGAATGAAACCACCGCTCGCGGGTTACAAGGACAGCCTGCCGCCCAATGCGCGCGCGATCCTCGACCATGTGCTGCAATGTTCGGCGGTCGGCACGGCGGACGATATCGCCGCGGGCCTGAAAGCATTTGTGGCGCGGACCGGTGTCGACGAGGTCATCATCGCATCGTCGATGTACGACCATGACGCACGCAAACATTCGCTGGCGCTGACGATGGAAGCGGCGCGGTCGCTGTAGCGTCGCCGTGTTGACGCGCCTCGCGCTGCGGCAGTATAGGGGCGATCCGACCAAGGGCGGCCCGCGCATGGGTCGCCTTTTACTTTTCCTGAAAGGTGCCTGCCATGTCGATCACGCCGCTCATGCCCGTTTATCCCCGGTGCGCAGTGCGTCCGGTGCGCGGCGAGGGCGCCTATCTGATCGGCGAGCGCGGCGAGCGCTATCTGGATTTCGCCAGCGGCATTGCGGTGAACCTGCTGGGTCATGGTCACCCGCACCTGACCAAGGCGATCCAGGATCAGGCGGCGACGCTGATGCACGTGTCGAACCTGTACGGCAGCCCGCAGGGTGAGGCCTATGCCCAGCGTCTGGTCGACAACACTTTTGCCGATACGGTGTTCCTGACCAATTCGGGTGCTGAGGCGGTCGAATGCGCGATCAAGACCGCGCGTGCCTATCATTCGAGCGCGGGCAACGCGCACAAACATACGCTCATCACTTTCAATAACGCGTTCCACGGCCGTACGCTGGGGACTATTTCTGCGACCAACCAGGAAAAGCTGCGCAAGGGTTTCGATCCGCTGCTGCCCGGCTTCGCCTATGCGCCGTTCGACGATCTCAACGCCGCACTCGATCTGGTTGATGATAACACCGCCGGTTTCCTGATCGAACCGATCCAGGGCGAGGGCGGCATCCGTCCGGCGTCGCAGCCGTTCCTGCAGGGGCTGCGCGACATCTGCAACGAGCGCGACCTGATGCTGGTGTTCGACGAAGTCCAGTGCGGCGTCGCGCGCACGGGCTCGCTGTACGCCTATCAGGAATTCGGCGTCACTCCCGACATCATGGCGAGCGCCAAGGGCATCGGCGGCGGTTTCCCGATGGGCGCCTGTCTTGCGACCGAGAAAGCGGCGCGCGGCATGGTCATCGGCACGCACGGGTCGACCTATGGCGGCAATCCACTCGCGTGCGCCGCGGGGCAGGCGGTGCTCGACGTCGTGCTGGAGGAAGGCTTTCTCGAAGGCGTCAAGGCGACCGGCGAGCGCCTGCGCGGCGCGCTCGAGCAGCTGATCCCGAACCACGACCATCTGTTCGAAAGCGTGCGCGGCATGGGGTTGATGCTGGGCGTCAAGATGAAGAGCGACAGCCGTGCTTTTGTCGCGCATCTGCGTGACAATCACGGGCTACTGACGGTCGCGGCGGGCGACAATGTGATCCGTGTTCTGCCTCCGCTCAATATCGAACAGAACCATATCGACGAGTGCATCGAGAAATTGTCGGCAGGCGCGGCGAGCTACACGTCGCCCGAATCCTGATGCCCAATTTCCTGAACCTGTCCGACGCGGGCGGCGATGCCGTCGCGGCGATGATCG
>JAHCKJ010000225.1 GCA_026125835.1 Sphingopyxis sp. | reverse complement strand
GATGCCGCTCGCCGAAATCCCCGTCCCCGCCGACGACCGTTACTGGCAGCTGCTTGCCGCAATGAAGGCGCTGGGCGGCGCCCGGCTGACGATCGCGCAGCAATATCTCGACGGTGCGATCGACCGGCCCACGGCGGTCGCGCTGACGCAGAAATATCTGCTCGTGTCCCAAAAACGCGCCGAACAATCGGTCAGCTTTACCGACCAGTATCGCAGCTATGTGATCAACTACGGCCTCGGCGAAGCGATGGTCCGCGCGCATGTCGAACGCGGTCGGCCCAGTCGCGACGAAATGTGGCGCCGCATGGCCAGGCTGGTCAGCGAACCGACGCTGCCGTCGGACCTGCTCGCCAAATGAAGCGCGCCGCGCTCCTGCTCTGGCTCGGCCAGTCGGGATCGCCGCGGCGTCCCCCGGCGGGGGTGTACCCGCGCGGTTGAACCATCGATTACGGAACAGACCGTAGCCCTGAGCTTGTCGATGGGCGCCTCACGGAGAAACGCCCTTCGACAAGCTCAGGGCTACGGTCGGCAACGATGAAACAACCCTGTTTGAGGGACACCCCCATGCTCGACAAAACCGACATCCACGCCCGCCTCGAAGCGCCGGTCATGAAAGACTATGGCGTTTATCTCTCCGTCGACCGCCTGCTCGCCTGCCAGAAACCGCTTGGCCAGCTCGTCACCCCCGACGAGCTGCAATTCCAGATCGTCCACCAGGTCGAGGAATTGTGGATGAAACTCGCCGCCTTCACCCTCGCCGAAATCGACCAGAATCTGCGCGAAGGCCGGATCATGCGCGCGATCACCCTGTTCGGGCGCGTCCATATGCTGCTGCGGATGATGACCGACCAGCTGGCGCTGATCGAAACGATGAGCCCCTATGACTATCAGGCAATCCGGCTCCAGCTCGGCAACGGGTCGGGACAGGAAAGCCCCGGCTTCCAGATGCTGCTGACGCTGCCCGCGGGGCTGTGGGACAGCTATCGCTCGCTCTATCTGGAGCCGCAGGGTCGCACCCTCACCGACATTTACGACACCGGCTACGCGCATGACGAAGCCTATGTCGTTGCCGAGGCGCTCATCGAGTTCGACGAACTGTTCCAGAAATTCCGCGCCCACCATATCTATCTGGTCCACCGCTCGATCGGCATGGGATCGAAAGCGATCAGCGGCCGCGCGGTCGACCTGCTCGACGCCGGCGCGCGGCACCGCTTCTTCCCCGAACTCTGGGCGATCCGCGCCCGGATGACCGACCGCTGGGGCGCCGAATATGGCGTCAAGCGCGACAGCATCCGGCACGGCGATGCGGGGCATGGCAGCGGGGTTTAAGCTGGGCTGAACCCTGGCCCCGAGCCGGTCGAGGGGCGTTTATCCGATAAGCGCCCTTCGACAGGCTCGGAGCCAGGGTGAAGGATGGTGCGCTATTCCGCCGCCATCGCCATTTCGACCCGCTGCGGGCCGCGGATCACGCCGCCGGGGGTTGGCCCCTGCATTGTGCCGTCGCGGAACGTCACTTCGCCCGACTTGATCGTCGCGACATAGCCGTCGGCCTTTTGCAGCAGGCGCTTGCCGCCCGCGGGCAGGTCGAACGCCAGCCACGGCTTGCCGAGTTTGAGCTTGTCCATATCGATGACATTGAGGTCGGCGAGATAGCCCGGCGCGAGCACCCCGCGGTCCTCCAAACCATAGAGCAAAGCCGTATCACGGCACTGGCGCTTCACCGCATGTTCGAGTGCGATGCGCTTGCCCGCGCGGTCACGCACCCAATGCTGGAGCATGAAGGTCGGGCTGGCGGCGTCGCAGATCGTCCCGCAATGCGCGCCGCCGTCCGACAGGCTGTTCACCGTGTCGTCGGCATGCTGCAAATCCTCGAGGAAATTGAGGTTGCCGTCGCGGTAGTTGAGGATCGGGAAATAGATGAAGCCCTTGCCCTCGTCCTTCATCAACAGGTCATACGCATATTCATCGGGCGAAACCCCCGCCGCGACTGCTCGCGCCGCGATGCTTTCGTCCATCTTCGGCTCGTAATTGAAATCGGGGTCCATTTCGAACTGCACCGGCCAGCCGAGCGCGACGATTTTCAGGAAATCCAGGATGTCGCTTTCGGGCCAGACATTCTCTTCGCCGATCATCCGCGCCTTGAACGCCGGGTCTTTCAGCTTCGCGAGTTGTTCATCCCACGGCAGGTCGATAATCTCGTTCCATGCGGGCTTGAAGCGGAACGGGTGGACCGTCCCCTGCCACGCCATGATGATGCCGTTGCCGCGCAGCGCGATCTGCGCGACGATGTTGGCGCCGGTCGCATTCTGGCGCCGCATTTCCTCGATCTGCTCCTCGAGCGGCAATTCCTTGGCGATCGACTGCAGCGCGGCAAAGGTCACCGGCAGCCCGGTTTCGCGGCTCAAATCGCCCATCCACTGAAACTCGTTCCACTCGCGCTTCAGGTCGCTCGCCATTTCGAACACGCCATAGCCGACGCGCCCCATCGCGCGGCCGATCGCGATCAGCTCCTCTGCGGTCGCGGTGGTGCCGGGGACGAGCTCGCCGTCGATCGATTTGTGCAGCACGGTGCGGCTGGTCGAAAAGCCGAGCGCGCCCGCACGCACGCCTTCTTCGACGATCCGCGACATTTCGGCGATGTCTTCGTCGGTCGGGATCGCGCCGGGCTTTTCACGGTCGCCGAGCACATAGGCGCGGACCGCGCCGTGCGGGACGTGGCACGCGACATCGACGGTGCGCGGCAGTTTTTCGAGCGCGTCCATATATTCGGGGAAGGTTTCCCAGTCCCATGACATCCCTTCGGCGAGCGCGGTGCCGGGAATATCCTCGACGCCTTCCATTAGCGAGATCAGCCAGTCGTGGCGGTCGGGTTTGGCTGGAGCGAAGCCAACGCCGCAATTGCCCATGACGACGGTGGTGACGCCGTGCCAGCTCGACGGCGCCATTTCGGCATCCCATGTCGCCTGACCATCATAATGGGTGTGGACGTCGACAAAGCCGGGGGTGACGATCTTGCCGCTGGCGTCGATTTCGTCGCGCCCTGCGCCAAGATTTTCGCCGACTGCGACGATCCGGTCGCCCTCTACCGCCACATCGGCGACAAAAGGCGCGCTACCCGTCCCGTCGACCACCGTGCCGCCGCGTATCACCAGATCGAACATCCCGACTCTCCCGATTATTTGGTTTCGAGGTGAAACCTATCATGGATTGCCGATATGCCAAGGAGTTGTGGGTTTGGGGTGGGGACATTGTCGATCCTCCCCGGCACGGGGAGGGGGACCAGCGAAGCTGGTGGAGGGGCACCATCGGTTTGCCTTGCCGGTGCGATAGCACATTGTCGCTTGGTTTCCGGCAACGGAGCACACATTGACCAGCGCCGCTTGGACCGCCCGTGCCCCTCCACCACCCTTCGGGTGGTCCCCCTCCCCCGCTGGGGGAGGATCGCTTTAAGGCCGCAACCAGTCGTCTCCGAACCTACCCCAACGTCCCCTTCCGCGGCCCCAGATAGCCGAACAGATACGCCGCAACCTTGCGCATCTGGATCTCCTCCGCTCCCTCGGTGATGCGATACCGCCGGTGGTGGCGGTAGATATGCTCGAAGGGCTTGTGCCGCGAATAACCGATGCCGCCATGGATCTGCATCGCCCGGTCGGCGGCTTCGCAGCAGAGGCGGTTCGCCCAATAATTGCACATGCTGACCTTGTCCGACAGCTTGTGCTCGATCTCCTTGTGCGGGGTGTTGTCCATGTCCCACGCGGTCTTGCGGATCAGCAGGCGCAGCATTTCGGCCTGCGTCGCCAGCTCGACCAGCGGGAACTGGATCGCCTGGTTCTTCGCCAGTGCCTCGCCAAAGGGTTTGCGTTCGCGCGCATAGCGCACGCTTTCCTCGA
>JAHCKJ010000224.1 GCA_026125835.1 Sphingopyxis sp. | reverse complement strand
GAAGCCGACGAGCGGGCAGCACGCGACGCGAAATGGCGTTCGCGTTAGACACGGTGGCAGTCTTTTTTCGCCGGGGCTTAATGTCGATGTACCGGTACCGTAAAATTATGCAAAATGCGAAACTTGTTCACGGGTTTCGACCAACCTGACCGACGGCTGAAAGGCAGTGGCGGCGTTCGCATTAATCAAAAAACCTGCGCAGGCGTTGAAAATCAATGAAAATTACGATATCGTTCCAGCCTCAATCCTTCGCATTTTCAGGGAATGGTCGCAGCTTGCCGATGGTGGCGACACCGGTCGTGACAGGATGACCCAGATGAACCAGCCCCGTATGTCCGAACCAAACGACGGGCGCGACGGTGCCGCAATCGGTCAGGACCGCCGCGGCGCGGACCGCTATCGTACCGTTTGGCGGATCGCCAAGGTGATGCGGAACGGCGATGCCGGGTTGTGGCGCGTTCGCAACATGTCCGATCGCGGTATGATGCTGGCGGCCGATGTTCCGATCAGCGTCGGGGAGGCGCTGGAAATTGCCCTGTCCGACACGGTCGTCGTTCGCGGCAAGGTCGTCTGGGCTGAGGGTGGGCGCTGCGGCGTCGCGTTCGACATCGAGGTCGACGTTGCCGATGTGCTCAAGCGGTTGGCCGCGGAACAGCGCGCGACAGGTTATCGCCAGCCGCGCCTGCCCGTCGATACGATGGCGGAGGCCATAACCGGCGAAGGGTCGAGCCGGATTGGGCTGGTCGACCTGTCCCAGCATGGCGCGGGATTTGTCCATGACGGACATCTGGAGGTTGGCAAGGAGCTGGATCTCGTGCTTGCCGCCGACATCAAACGCCGGGCCATCGTTCGCTGGTCGCGAGGCAAACGCGGAGGTTTGTGGTTGACCCAGCCGCTTGACCGCGCCGACCTGGAAAGCATCCGCCGCTTCGAAAGCTGACGCCGCTTCGCCGGATCAAATATCTTCGACCAGCCTTCCGTAAAGCTGGGGGCGCCGGTCGCGGAAAAAGCCCATCCCTGCGCGGTGGGTTGCGGCGCGGTCCAGGTCGATCGTTTCGACCAATACTCCGGTCTCGCCGGCGCCAAATTCCTGCGTCAGGTCGCCCCATTCGTCGCTGATGAAGCTGTGGCCATAGAAATTGGCGTCGCCCTCGGTTCCGATACGGTTGGCGGCGATCACCGGCATACAATTCGACACCGCATGGCCCTGCATCGCGCGGCGCCACATGCGGCTGGTGTCGAGGTCGGCGTCATAGGGTTCGCTGCCGATCGCGGTCGGATAGAAGAGCAATTCGGCGCCCATCAGCGCCATAGTGCGGGCGCATTCGGGATACCATTGATCCCAGCACACGCCGACGCCGATCCGCGCGCCGAACACGTCCCAGACCTTGAAGCCGCTGTTGCCGGGGCGGAAATAAAACTTCTCTTCATAGCCGGGGCCGTCGGGAATGTGACTCTTGCGGTACGTCCCCATGATTGCGCCGTCAGGGCCGATCATCGCGAGCGTGTTGTAATAATGATGTCCTTCGCGCTCGAAAAAGCTGGTCGGGATCGCGACCTTCAGCCTGGCAGCGAGCGCCTGCATCGCGACGACGCTTGGATGCTCGGCCGTCGGGCGCGCCGATGCGAACAGCGCTTCATCCTCGACCTGACAGAAATACGGCCCTTCGAACAATTCGGGCGGCAGGATGACCTGCGCGCCTTGCGTTGCCGCCTCCTCGACGAGCGCGGTGACGGCATCGATATTGGGCTGAACAGGGCCGGGCAGGGGAAGCTGCAACGCGGCGACGGTGATGGTGCGGGTCATGGAAGCGCTATGCCGGAAGCTGCTGGCTCGAGCAATGGAAGCTGCCGCCGCCAACGATGATCCCGCGCGCCGGGACGCTGACGGCGCGGCGGTCGGGGAAGATCGCGCCCAGCGCATCGACCGCTGCCCGATCGTTCGGCGCGCCATAGGTCGGGACGACCACCACACTGTTGCCGATATAGAAGTTCATATAGCTTGCCGCCGCGATTTCGCCGTCGATCTCGATCCGTCCGGGCGAGGGAAGGTCGACGATCTCGACGCCCCCGAACGCAGCCGCGCGTGCGCGGGCGTCGACATAGATAGCCGCGTTGGGATCGTCGTCGCCGTCCGCGACGGGCAGGGCAAGGCGCCCTTCGCCGACAAAACGCGCGAGATTGTCGACATGGCCGTCGGTGTGGTCGCCGACGAGCCCGTCGCCGAACCACAACAGCCGGTCGATGCCGAGCGATTGATGCAGCCGCGCCGCGATATCGTCACGCGTCAGCGCCGGGTTGCGGTTCGGGTTGAGCAGGCATTCCTCGGTTGTCACGCACAGACCCGTGCCGTCGACATCGATGCCGCCGCCTTCGAGCACCCAGTCCTGATCGTCGACCGGCAATCCGCTCGACGCTGCCAGCGCCGCACCGACCTCCTGATCGCCCGGCATGACGAATTTTTCGCCCCACCAGTTGAAGCGGAAATTGCGCGCGCGCCGCTCCCGGCCCGTGCCTGCGATGATCGGCCCGGTATCGCGCAGCCAGATGTCGCCAAGCGGCTGGATCAGGATCGATACACCGGGTTCAAGGAGCGCCGCGGCAATGTCCGCCTGCCGCGCATCGTTGACCACCAGCCGGACCTCCTCGCCGCGCCCGCCGTCGTGGACCGCGTTGGCAAAGGCGGCGACATCGCGCCGCGCCGCGTCGATCTGTCCCGACCATTCGTCGGCGAGGTGCGGAAAGCCGATCCACACCGCTTCGTGCGGCGCCCATTCGGCGGGCATTCGTAGGGTCATGAGTCTTCTCGTTCCAAAACTAACCCTGATTCCGTTCGCCCTGAGCCTGTCGAGGGCCGTTCTTTCTACGGAGTGAAGAAACAACGGTGCTTCGACAAGCTCAGCACGAACGGTGAAGGAAAGGCTTTATTTCGCGGCGCTGCGCGACTTGTCGCGGGCGGCGCGGAATTCGTCGCCCTCGTTCCAGTTCGGCCAGGCTTCGGTCATTGCCAGCATCCGCCCCACTGCATAATAGAGGCGAAGGTCGGCCATCATGCCGTCCCAGCTGGTGATCGCGGACATATCGTCCGACGGTGCGTGGTACCGGTCTTTGGTATAGGCCTCGGCCCAAGCCTTGCCAGCGTCGGTGCCGCCGTCGACGAGATCCTCGCCGCCGTCGAAATAGATCATCGGCACGCCCAGTTTGGCGAGGCTGAAATGGTCGGAGCGATAGTAGAAGCCTTTCTCCGGCGTCGGTTCGTTGACGACCACGCGTTTTTCCTGCGCCACCGCTTTTTCCAGATAGGCATCGAGCTCCGACTTGCCGCGGCCGATGACGACAATGTCTTTCGCGGGGCCGGCGCCCGACAAGGCGTCCATATTGACCCCGCCAACCGTCTGCGCGAGCGGGAACACCGGATTTTGGGCGTAATATTTCGATCCCAGCAGCCCCGATTCCTCGGCGGTTACCGCCAGGAACACCAGGCTGCGGTCGGGCGCGCCCGCCTTTTTATGCGCTTCGGCGAGGGCGACGAGCGCCGCGGTACCGGTCGCATTGTCGATCGCGCCGTTGCAGATGCCGTCGCCGTTCACCGGCTCGCATTTGCCCAGATGGTCCCAGTGGGCGGTATAGAGGACATATTCGTCGGGCCGCTTGGCGCCCGGCAGGACGCCGATGACGTTCTTGGACATTTTGCGCGCGATCTTGTTGTCGAAGTTCAGCGATGCCTTCACCCCGGTGAGCGGGACCGCCTTAAAGCCCTTTTTCTTCGCGGCCTCGCGCAGCGCATCGAAGTCCTGACCTGCGCCGGCAAACAGCGTCTTCGCCTTGTCGAGCTGGATCCAGCCGTTTGCCGCCGTCTGGTCGGCGCCGTTATTCTCGCTGGCAGCCAGATATTGC
>JAHCKJ010000223.1 GCA_026125835.1 Sphingopyxis sp. | reverse complement strand
CGACGGTCGCGGTCGCGACGCCGTGCTGACCCGCGCCGGTTTCGGCGATGATCTTGGTCTTGCCCATGCGTTTGGCGAGCAGGATCTGGCCGATGCAATTGTTGATCTTGTGCGCGCCGGTGTGGTTGAGATCCTCGCGCTTGAGGTAAATTTTGGCACCGCCGAGATGGTCGGTCAGTCGCTGCGCCAACCACAGCGGGCTGGGGCGGCCGACATAGTTTTTAAGCAGGTCATCGAACTCGGCCTTGAACGCCGGGTCGGCCTGTGCGGCGCGATAATGGCGTTCGAGGTCGAGGATCAGCGGCATCAGCGTTTCGGCGACATAGCGGCCGCCGAACTGACCGAAATGGCCGCGATCGTCGGGGCCGGAACGAAGGCTGTTGGACAGGGTCGGGGCGTCGGTCATCGTCATATCCATCGGTTACGGGTGGGCATTCACTTGAAGACAGGTCTCAAGCGATCAGCGCCATCGTTTCCCGATGCGCAGGACGAGGGGTCGCAGCGTGGTCATCTGCCGACCGCTTTAAGGAAAGCGGCGATCTTGTCCACATCCTTGACGCCCGGGGCGCTTTCGACGCCCGATGACACGTCAACCAGCGGCGCGCCGGTCGCGGCGAGCGCTTCGCCGACGTTCGCGGGGGTCAGGCCGCCGGCGATGCCCCAGTCGATACTGTGCCGATGGTTCTGGAGCAGCGTCCAGTCGAACCGCGTGCCGGTGCCGCCCGGAAGCGCGGCCGCCGGGGCATCGAACAGGATGCGGTCGGCAGCCCCTTCATATTTGCGGATCCGCTCGAGCGTTCCCGCATCCTTCAGCCCGACCGCCTTCCAGATTTCGGCAGGCACCAGCCGTTTGACGACCGCCAGCCATTCGGCGGTCTCGCCGCCGTGAAACTGCACGATGTCCGGTCTCACCGCCGCCAGCGCCTCGCCGGTCAGTTGCTGCGAGGCGTTGACGAGCAGCAGCGCCACCTGGACGTGCCGCCCGGCGCGCTTGCGAAGTTCCGCCGCGGTTTTGAGATCGACGTGGCGCGGGCTGGGTTCGTAATGCACAAGGCCGATGTGCGTGGCGCCATATTCGATCGCGGCATCGACCGTTTCGGGCGTGGAGAGACCGCAGATTTTGACGAATGGGGGCATATTACAAACTCAATCTTTCCGTTCGCATCGAGCGAAGTCGAGATGCGCCTCGACAAGGTGCTATTCCGACGGGTGTCTCGACTTCGCTCGACACGAACGGGAAATGGGGTGGGATTACAGTGTCGCTTCGATCTCGCGGGCGGCAAGATCGGGATCGGGGGATTGGCTGATCGGGCGACCGACGACCAGGATCGATGCGCCGTCCGCCATGGCCTGCGCCGGGGTCACAATCCGTTTCTGGTCGCCCGCCTTGCCATTGGCGGGGCGGACACCGGGGACGACGAAGAAGCCGCCGGGCCACGCCTTGCGCGCCGCTTTGACCTCCCGCCCGGAACAGACGATCCCGTCGAGGCCGGATTCGCGCGCCAACGCTGCCAGCCGGACAACCTGGTCGTGCGGGGTGCCGCCGACCCCGATGTCGTCCAGATCGGGCGCATCGAGGCTGGTCAGGACGGTGACCGCGACGACCTTGGTATTCAGCCCCGCCGACGCTTTCGCTTCTTCCAGCATCGCGCGGCCGCCCGCGGCGTGGACGGTCAGAATCGCCGGTTCAAGCGGGCGCAGCGCCTGGATCGCCTTGGCGACGGTGTTGGGAATGTCATGCAGCTTGAGGTCGAGGAAGATCGGTAGCCCGAGCTTGGCCATCTCATGCACGCCATGATGCCCGTTGGCGCAGAAAAATTCGAGGCCCAGCTTAAACCCGCCAACATGATGCCGCACCTTTTGCGCCAACGTGACTGCGGCGTCGAGGTGGGGGTGGTCAATGGCGAGATAAAGCGGCGAGCTCATTTGTGATCCAGTATTAACGGGGGTGCGCTACCTGTCGGCGCCGTGTTAGCTGCCAGATCTACAGGCCGAGCAGCTGCCAGGGCGCGCAGATCGGCAGCTTGGCGCTCACTGGCGTCGAGGCGACGCTTGAGCGACCAGCGTGTCGTGCGCAGGGCAATCCACATCGGCACGCTGCCGATCAGAAACGACGCGAGGATGAGCACCGGCAATTTGGTGTCTAGCACCTGGCCCGGCCAGATGGTCACGGTCACCGGCAGCCAGTTTGCCATCGCAAAAATGACCAGCACGGCGGTCAGCAAGACCCAGATGATTGTCCGCAAGATGCCCACTATATCATGCTCCTCTGTCGGTCGGATCGACCCTAAGCCAGATCGGCACGTCTTTCCAGTCCGGCCTATCCGGCGCCGAACACGCGATCGAAAATCGTGTCGACATGCTTTATATGATATCCGAGGTCGAAAAGTTCCTTGAGCTTTTCGGCCGACAGGCGCGCGGTGACGTCCTGATCGGCTTTGAGCAGGTCGAGCAGCGACAATTGACCGTCGCTTTCCCACACCCGCATCGCGTTGCGCTGGACCAGATGATAGCTGTCCTCGCGGCTGGCGCCCGCCTGGGTCAGCGCGAGCAGTACGCGCTGCGAATGGACCAGCCCGCCCATGCGGTCGAGATTCTTCTGCATCCGTTCGGGATAGACGAGCAGCTTGTCGATCACCCCGGTGAGCCGGGCGAGCGCGAAATCGAGCGTGATCGTCGCGTCGGGACCGATGAAGCGTTCGACCGACGAATGGCTGATGTCGCGCTCGTGCCACAGGGCAACATTTTCCATCGCGGGAATGGTGGCGCTGCGCACCATGCGCGCAAGGCCGGTGAGATTTTCGGTGAGCACCGGATTGCGCTTGTGCGGCATCGCCGACGAACCTTTTTGGCCGGGCGAGAAATATTCTTCGGCTTCCAGCACCTCGGTGCGCTGGAGGTGGCGCACCTCGACCGCGAGGCGTTCGATCGACGAGGCGATCACCCCGAGTACGGCGAAGAACATCGCATGGCGGTCGCGCGGGATGACCTGCGTTGAAACGGGTTCGATCGACAGGCCGAGCTTGGCGGCGACATGCGCCTCGACGCGCGGGTCGATGTTGGCGAAGGTGCCGACGGCGCCGGAGATGGCGCAGGTGGCCACTTCGGCGCGGGCGGCGATCAGGCGGGCCTTGCAGCGGTCGAACTCGGCATAGGCCTGTGCCAGCTTGAGCCCGAAGGTTACGGGCTCGGCGTGAATGCCATGACTGCGGCCGATGGTCGGGGTCAGTTTATGTTCAAACGCGCGGCGTTTGATCGCGGCGAGCAGCGCGTCGAGGTCCGCGAGCAATATGTCGGCGGCCTGCGCCAGCTGGACCGCGAGACAGGTATCAAGGACGTCCGAACTGGTCATGCCCTGGTGCATGAAGCGCGCTTCGTCGCCGACATTTTCGGCCACCCAGGTCAGGAAAGCGATAACATCGTGTTTCGTCACCGCCTCGATCGCGTCGATCGCGGCAACGTCGATCGCGGGATTCGTCGCCCACCAATCCCACAACGCCTTGGCGGCTGATTGCGGAACGGTTCCGAGTTCGGCGAGCGCATCGGTCGCATGGGCTTCGATCTCGAACCAGATGCGAAACCGGTTTTCGGCCGACCAGATCGCGGTCATTTCCGGCCTGGCGTAACGCGGAACCATTAAATTTCCTTCCTTTGAGCGCGCTCGGTCGCGGAATCGCCGCCGAACCGTGACGGGGCGCCCCGTAGCAGGGACGGGCCGTTTCGCCAAACGTCGCGGTTGGGCAACCATGACAGAATGCGACGGGTTCATCCCACGCCCCACACAACAGGCGACGGGTCGCCAAAGCCCCGCAGTCGCCGACAATGGAGAATTTTCATGTTGAAACAGATGTTTTTGATCGGTGCCGCGGCGGTGAGTTTCCCCGCGCTGGCCCAGACCACCGACCCGATGAC
>JAHCKJ010000222.1 GCA_026125835.1 Sphingopyxis sp. | reverse complement strand
GCGGCCCAATAATAAGCGGCAGCGCGCAGCTCGGCGTCGGGCGCTTCGCGCGCCACGCGATCAAACGCGGTCAGCGCGGTGCGATAATCGCGGGTGCGCCATGCCGCGAGCGCCTGGACCCACGCGCCTTGCGTTGACCAGGCACTCCGCCCGGCGGCACATTCGCTGGCAAGACGCAGCGCGTTGGCATCGTCGTTTTCGATATAATAGGACCAGGCGACCTTTTGCCGCCATTCGTCGCGCGCTTCGGGGGTCAGGCGATCGATGACGGCATTGAGCAGCGCCTCGGCGCCCGCCGGATCGTCGTTCTTGATCCGGTCGGGGATCGTGCGCGCAAGGCCGGCAGCGACAGGATCGCTGTTGACCGTGTCGGCGTTCAGCCGTCGCGGTGCGCTACCCGCCCAGGTCAGGCGGGCCTGCAAGGGAAGCGCGGGCAGATCGGTCGCGCCGCGCCGCGTCGCCAGCCGGGCAAGCTGTTCCGCCTGTGGCAGGTGCGGCGACCGCGCGAGGATCGGCAGGATGTCGGCGACTTCGGCGCGGGGACTGTTTGCCGCGGTGAGCAGCTCGGCGCGCAGGAAATCGTTGAGCGGCCCCTCCTTGGCGTCGGCGTCGGCGCCGTCGAGCAACGCCTTCGCATCGGCCCAGCGCTGGCCGCGGATTGCAGTCAGAACCTGTGTGTAGAGCTGTTTCTGTTTCGAAGTCAGAATGTCCGGCACGGTTTGCGGAGCTGCAACGACGTCGCGGCTGCTGGCATCGGTCGCCAGCGCGGGCGTTGCAGCAACGGCCGCGGCAACAACCATGCTTGAGATCAAAGTTCTGGTCATCATTGTCATCTGTCAACGTCCCCGGTTGAGCAGTTTCAGGCTGTCCCAGGCCGCCGCTTTTTGCGCGGGCCGGGCCAGGAGCATCGCGGGATGCGCCACAGCCACCGCCTCCACCTTGCCGCCATCTTGGTTAATATCGAGTAACCTGCCGCGCGTTTCGGGCAGGCTGGCCGCCGCCGCCATCCGCACGATGTCGCTGCCGACCAGCAACAGGCGTTCGGGCTTCGCGAGCCGCAGGTGATGCCAGAGCAGCCGGTCGAGTTCGGCGGCTTCACCATCGCCGCAACGCCCGCCCGCGGGGCGGGTGACGGCGAGGCTGGCAACATAACAGGCGTCGCGTGTCGTTCCGACAGCGCGCAGCATCGCGTCAAGCAGCCGGCCCGCGGCACCGGTAAACAGCGCGCCGTCGCGCTGGTCGTCGATTTCGGGCCAGGCGGTCAGCAGCATCAGCGGCGCCGCAGCCGGGCCGACGGGCAGGACGCGGCGCGCATCCCACTGGCTGCCCGGCACGTCGTCGCTGGTCGCAAGCCAATGCTGAAATTCGTCCCAAGCGTCGGGAAAGGCGACCGGTCCCTTGGGGATCGTGACCTCCGGTGTATCCTGACGCTGAAGAACAGCGGGCAGGGGCGCGATTTCCGGTTCGGCGGCGATGGTGGGTTTGCCCCGCGGTGCCGCAGCGTCATTTGCCGCGGGCACGGCTAGCCAGCCCGCGGGCTGTTCGCCGACCAGCGCGTCAACGCCCGCCAGCGACCACCAGTCGCAGTAGCTTTCCGCAAGCAATGCAGCGTTTCGCCCACCCATGATTTTGTTCAAACAGGCTGTTGACGGACACGTCAATTGGCGGGCATCGCAATTCGTGACAGAATGAGCGCAGGATACGATGAATGTCCGCGCTGGGACGGCAGAAAGGTATTTGCGGTGAGCGAACGGGAATCGATGCCCTATGACGTGGTCATCGTCGGCGCGGGTCCGGCGGGACTTTCGGCGGCGATCCGCCTCAAACAACTGGCGAATGAAGCGGGCAGCGAGCTGTCGGTCTGTATCCTGGAAAAAGGGTCGGAGGTCGGCGCGCACATCCTGTCGGGCGCGGTGATCGATCCCAAATCGCTCGACGAACTGCTCCCCGATTGGCGCGACATGGGCTGTCCGATGGCCGAGGTTCCGGTCAACGACAACCAGCATTGGGTGCTGACCAAGACCAGGAAGATCGGGGTGCCGCATTTCATCACCCCGGGCTTCATGCACAACAAGGGGACCTATACGGGCAGCCTGGGCAATCTGTGCCGCTGGCTCGCGGAACAGGCCGAAGGGCTGGGGGTCGAAATCTTCCCCGGCTTTCCGGCCGCCGAAATCCTCTACAACGATGATGGCTCGGTCAAGGGCGTTGCGACCGGCGACATGGGTGTGGCGCGCGACGGCAGTCACAAGCCGGACTATGCGCCGGGGCTGGAGCTCCACGCCAAATATACCTTCTTTGGCGAAGGGGTGCGCGGGCATCTGACCAAGATTTTGAAACCGCAATTTGCGCTCGACAGTGATTGCGAGCCGCAGGTTTACGGGCTGGGCGTCAAGGAATTGTGGGATATCGATCCCGAAAACCATGCGCCGGGCCGGGTGATCCACACGCAGGGCTGGCCGCTCGACGAGCACGCCAATGGCGGCGGGTTCCTCTATCATCAGGCGAACGGGCAGGTGGCGCTGGGGTTCGTGACCTGGCTCAATTACCGCAATCCGCACATCTCCCCCTTCCAGGAGATGCAGAAGTGGAAGACGCATCCCGAGATCGCGAAGATTTTGAAGGGCGGCAAGCGCGTGTCCTATGGCGCGCGTGCGATCAGCGACGGCGGCTATCAGTCGGTGCCGAAGCTGGCCTTCCCTGGCGGCGCGTTGATCGGCGACAGCGCCGGTTTCCTGAACGTCCCACGGATCAAGGGCACCCACACCGCGATGAAATCGGGGATGATGGCGGCCGAGGCGGCGTTCGCGGCGGTAACCGCCGGGCGTGGCAGCGACACGCTCGATGCCTATCAGGCGGCCTATGACGACAGCTGGGTCAAGAAAGAGCTGAGTGTGGTCCGCAACGTGCTGCCGCTGGTCGAAAAATGGGGCGATCTGGGCGGGACGATCCTGTCGGGGATCACGATGTGGCTGGAAACGCTGAAGATCAAAGTCCCGTTCACGATGAAGCATCATCCGGACAATGAGAGCCTGTACCGCGCCGACATCATGCCGAAGCCCGATTATCCGAAGCCCGATGGCGTGCTGACCTTTGACCGCCTGTCGTCGGTGTTCATTTCGAACACCAATCACGAGGAGGACCAGCCGGTCCATTTGCAGTTGAAAGACCCGTCGATCCCGGTGGCGTACAACCTGCCGCTGTATGACGAGCCCGCGCAGCGTTATTGCCCGGCGGGGGTCTATGAAATCGTCGGCGAGGAAGAGGGCGACCCGAAGTTCGTAATCAACGCGCAGAATTGCGTCCACTGCAAGACGTGCGACATCAAGGATCCGGCGCAGAACATCGACTGGACGGTGCCGGAGGGCGGCGGCGGCCCCAACTATCCCAACATGTGAGACGCATGCGACAGATCTCCCTTGCATTCGTCGCCGTTGCGATGCTCGCCGGCCTGCCCTCGGCGGCGGAGGCGCAGCAGGCCCAGCGCGGCCGCCAGCAGGTCGCGGCAGCGACGTCGCTCAGCGGCCACTATCTCGCCGCGCGCGTCGCCGAGCAGGATCACGACTACGATGCCGGCGCCGACCAGATCGACCAGGTGCTGTCGCAGGCGCCGAACGATCCCGAGCTGGTCTATGCCGCGTTCCGTCTGCGTCTCTACGCCGGCCGATTTGCCGGCGCCGCCCAGCTCGCGCCGACAGTCCTGGTGTCGCGGCCGGCCGACGGCTTCGCCAACCTGGTGCTGGCGATCCAGCACATCAAGCGCGGCGAGCATGCCGCGGCGGAGCAGCAACTCGGCCGCATCGGCGGCGAAAACCAGCTCGGCCCGCTGCGCGAGTACGTGTCGGCCTGGCTGAAGGCCGGACAGAAGGACTTCGTCGCTGCACGCGAGTATCTCGCCAAGCTTCATCCCACCGGC
>JAHCKJ010000221.1 GCA_026125835.1 Sphingopyxis sp. | reverse complement strand
CGTGTCGAGCCATGTCGATACCCCTGTACGGCGCGCCCCGCCAATGGGTGTCTCGACTTCGCTCGACACGAACGGAAAGTGGGAGTGGGAGTCGGCGTCAGCCGACTCCCAACGCATTACCGCACCAGCCGGTACTGGAAATTCAGCGTCAGCGTGTTCGTGACCCTCCCCGGTTCCACCGGCGTCGCTTTCATATCCATCGCCTCCATGCCGCGCGAAGCATAAGGCATCGGCGGCTGCGGGCCGACAAAACCGCCCTCGCTGATCGACACCAGCTCGGCGCCGCGATAGCCCGCGAGCCGGGCATAGTCCGCCGCCTTCGCCTCGGCCGCCTTGATCGCCGCGCCGCGCGCACCGACCAGCTGGGCATCGGCATCCTTCATCCCGAACCACGGCCCTTCGATATTGGTGCCGCCCGCGGCGACCAGCGCATCGAGCAGCGGGCCGATGTCGGCGATCTTCGACGTCGTCGCGCGAACGCTGTTCGACACCTGATAGCCGATGAAGCGCGGCGGCTGGCCCGGCGTCTGGTTGCTGTAATCATATTGCGGCGACAGGCTGATCCCGCTGGTCTGGATGTCCTCGGCCTTGATCCCGCGCGCTTTCGCCGCGGCGATCAGCTTGTCCATCGCGGCGGCGTTCAGGCGCATCGCCTCGACCGCAGTCGGCGCGGTCGTCGTCACCCCGGCACCGATCGTCGCCTGATCGGGACGCGAGCGCACTTCCTCACTGACGCTGAAGCTCAGGATCGGACCCTGCGTCGTCGCTGCGGTCACCGTCGATCCTCCCTGTTGCGCGAGCGCGGGCGTCGCCGCCATCAGCGCCAGTCCGGTTGCCATAACGGCGAACAATTGCTTCGTCATTTCATTCTCCTGTCGGCCGGACCCCCGGCCAGTTGTGAAATCCGGTTCCGTAACGCTGACGGAGCAGATCCGTTCCGGCCTTTGTGCGCTCGGCGCTTGCATGATGCTGAACGCGCCAGTAGCGAGCCGTTCATCATGGCAGCTCCCATTCTTTCATACGAAGGCCTTGGCCTTGTGCAGGGCAGCGGCTGGCTGTTCCAGGATCTCGATATCTATGTTGGTGAGCGTGACCGGCTCGCGCTGATCGGCCGCAACGGCGCGGGCAAGACAACCCTGCTCAAGCTGCTCGCGGGGCAGATCGATCCCGACAAGGGCAAGCGCGTCATCGTCCCCGGCACCCATGTCGTGATGCTCGAACAGGAACCCGATTTTTCGCGGTTCGACACCTTGATGGATTTCGCCGTCGCCGCCCCGAACGCCCCCGAAGCGTTCGAGGTCGCCGCCATCGCCGACCAGCTCGGCATCGACATGAGCCGCACCGCCGCCAGCGCATCGGGCGGCGAGCGCCGCCGCGCCGCATTGGCAAGGGCATTGGCGCAGAATCCCGATGTGCTGCTGCTCGACGAGCCGACCAACCATCTCGACCTGGCCGCGATCGACTGGCTCGAATCCTGGCTCGCGCGCTACACCGGGGCGTTCGTCGCGATCAGCCACGACCGCACCTTCCTCACCCGCCTGACGCGCCAGACCCTGTGGCTCGACCGCGGCAGCATTCGCCGCAAGGAAATCGGCTTCGGCGGCTTCGAGGAATGGAGCGACGCCGTCGCGGCCGAAGAAGCGCGCGCGGCGCAGCGCCTCGACTCCAAACTGCGGCTCGAGGCGCACTGGCTCGAACGCGGCGTCACCGCACGCCGCAAGCGCAATCAGGGGCGGCTCGAAAAGCTCAAGGAAATGCGCGCCACCCGCGCCGCGATGATCGGCGGCCCCGGCGTCGCCAAGCTCGGCCTCGCCAACGACGATGTTCGCTCCAAATCGGTGATCGTTGCCGAGGGCGTGACGAAGAGCTTCGGCGACCGCGTCATCATCAAGAATTTCGATTTCCGCGTCCAGCGCGGCGACCGCATCGGCATCGTCGGCGCCAATGGCGCAGGCAAGTCGACCTTGCTGAAATTGCTGACCGGCGAGATTGCGCCCGACAGCGGCAGTATCACCCTGGCCCCGACGCTCGACGGCATCATCATCGACCAGCAGCGCAGCCTGATGTCACCCGACAAAACCGTCCGCGACATCCTTGCCGACGGCGGCGATTGGGTCGAGGTGCGCGGGGTCAAAAAGCATATCCAGGGCTATCTGAAAGAGTTTTTGTTCGACCCCGGCGTCGTCGAGGCCAGCGTCGGCGCGCTGTCGGGCGGCGAACGCTCGCGGCTTTTGCTGGCGCGCGAATTTGCCCGCGAATCGAACCTGCTCGTGCTCGACGAGCCGACCAACGACCTCGACCTCGAAACGCTCGACCTTTTGCAGGAAGTCATCGCCGATTACGCCGGCACCGTGCTGCTGGTCAGCCACGACCGCGACTTCCTCGACCGCACCGTCACCGTGACGCTCGGCCTCGACGGCACAGGCAAGGTCGACATCGTCGCGGGCGGCTATGCCGACTGGGAGGCCAAGCGGGTCAAGCCAAGCGCCGCCAAAGAAAAGACCGCAACCGCCGCCGCTCCCCCGCCCCCGCCGACCGCGCGCAAAAAGCTGAGCTACAAGGACCAGCGCGACTATGACTTGCTGCCGGGCCGGATCGAGGCGATCGAGGCGGAGATGGCGGCAATCGAAAACGAACTGTCCGACGGCAGCCTGTTCACGCGCGACCCTGCGCGCTTCAACGCCCTGACCACCAAGCTGGAACAGCTCCGTACGGAAAAGGCAGCGGCGGAAGACCGCTGGCTGGAACTGGCCGAAGCGGTTGATGCACTCCCATAACGCTCACCCCGTCCCGTAAAACCGCGCCAGCCTGTCCAGCGCCAGCCCCAGCACCAGCTTCCCCGATCGCGTCGGCCACCCCATCGCCTTCTCCGCCCCGGCAATCCCCTCGCCCGCACAGATCACCCGCCAGCAGATGTCGGCCAGCCCCGGCCCCGCCGCATCGAGCGCGGCATGAAAGCGCCGGTGCGCGTCGATCCGCGCCAGCGACGCGTCCGCCGCGCGCGCGCCGCCCCGGCTTTTCGCGGGGGGCGCCGCGTCCCAGCGCATCGTCACCCGCGCCGCCAGCCCCGCACGCTCGTAATCGGCGCGCAGCCTTTCGCCCGCACGGCATTGCGCTTCGGTCAGCAAGCCGCGCGATGCCAGCCATTGGACCGGGCTTTCGGCCAGGTTCATGGTCACGCGCCGCATCGTCTGCGGCCCGCTTTTCGCGGGATCGATGCGGTCGTCGGGATGCAGGCAATCGGTCAGGTGGCGTGCGGTCATGCTGAACTCCTCTGTCACGAATCACATCTTGACATTGGAAAAATAAGTAGGAAAGAAAAAACCGATTTGGTTATCGGGGAAGTTTCATGATCAACAGCATTCGCTCGGTCCGCCGCGCCAAGGGGCTGACGCTCGAGGAGGTCGGCGCCCGCTGCGACCCGCCGACGACGGCGCAGACGATCGGCCGCCTCGAAACCGGCACGCGCAACCTGTCGCTCACCTGGATGAACCGCATCGCCGCCGCATTGGGCGTCGATGCCGCCGAACTGGTGCAATTGCCGCAGGATACGCAGCTGACGATTACCGCGCACCTTGGCGCCGACGGCGCGCAGGCGCCGACGCGGGTCGAACAGGCGCTCACCGCGCGCCCGGGCGAGGACATGGTCGCCGTCCGCGTGACCTCGTCGATCGGCGACTATCGCGCCGGGGATGAAATCTGGTGCCGCCGGATCGAAAGCGACTGGACCAGCGCGCTCAACCGCGACCTGCTCGTTCCCCGCCCCGCCGGGCGCTTTTTCTTCGCGCGGCTGCTGAACGTCGATGGCGAGAAACTGCACCTGCTGCCACTTGGGGCCGGCGCGCGGCAGCAGGTGGTCAGCAATCCCCCTTGGGCGGCAGTCGCGGTGCGGCTGATCCGGTCGCTATGACCCCAAAGCTCGTCATTGCGAGCGTAGCGAAGCAATCCA
>JAHCKJ010000220.1 GCA_026125835.1 Sphingopyxis sp. | reverse complement strand
CGATCGCGGTGACGGTGCCCTTGACGACGCGGCCTTCAAAGCCGCCGTCGGCACCACCAAGCGATTCATTGAGCATCGCGGCGAAATCGTCGCGCGTCGGAAAAGCCGTAGTGGCCATAGAGAAAATTTCCTTACTTCATTTGTTCCGGCCAAGCGGTTGGTTCCGCTGGTCTTGTGGCCGATATGTCCCGCCCGCCGGATGCGATGCGGAACATCCTTCGAACCAGAGCGGGCGGGGCAGGGGCAAAGCGAAACGGGCGCGACGGGTGCATCCCGTCACGCCCGACGCCCTGTTGCGGGCGGCGGTTGTCCATGCCTCGACCGGCCTTATGGCCCGTCGGACCGGGCGCCTATAGTCCGCAACCCCTGCAAACGCAAGGTCGAAACCGGGATCAGCCGTCGCCCCGGAGCCGTGTTTCGACAAAGGCAATTGCCGCCGCAATCGCCGCTTCGCGCGGCATGTCGCTGTTGTCGAGCAGCATCGCATCGGGCGCGCGCAGCAACGGGGCGTCGGCGCGGCCGGTGTCGCGGGCATCGCGGGCGCGTACGTCGGCCAGCACGGCCTCATAGGTCACTTCGACGCCGCGCGACAGCATCTCGACATGGCGGCGGCGCGCGCGCACCTCGGCGCTGGCGGTGACGAACAGCTTGGCGTCGGCGTGCGGCGCGATGACGGTGCCGATGTCGCGCCCGTCGAGAATGGCGCCGCCGGGCTGGTTGGCAAAATCGACCTGCCGCTGGAACAGCGCGGCGCGGACCGGCGGATGCACCGACACCCGGCTGGCAAGGCTGCCGGTACTTTCAAAGCGTAACGCGGGATCATCGAGCAGACTGGCGGGGAACTGGCATGCCACCAGCGCGTCGGCGGCATCGTCCGGATCGCCGTGATTGAGTTGTGTCTGATAGCCGACCGCGCGATAGAGCAGCCCCGTGTCGAGCACCGGCAGACCGAAATGCTCCGCCAGCGCCCGCGCAATCGTGCCCTTGCCCGATGCGGTGGGGCCATCGACGGCGATGATCATCAATTGCCCTGGAATGCGTCGATGCGCACAGAGATAAGCTGGTTATCGGGACCGAACAGCAATTTGATCCAGCCGTCGGGTTCGAAGGAGCCACCGCACGATGCGATGCCGTCGCCTTCGCCCGCCTGGCCGGGTTCCAGGCAGTCGATCGCGATTTCGGGCAGGAAAGCACGAACGCGCGCCATAACCTCGGGCCGCGCGCGGGCGGTGCCGATATCGAGCGCAGCAATGTCGCGGTTTCTAACTTCGGCCGCATTGATAATTTTGATCGCGATGACCTCGCCAAAAATGATGTGGCGGACACCGGCGCTGTCCTGCCACTCGCAATCGATTGCGGTTTCGGTGCAATCCTTTTCGTTGACCAGTCGTCCAATCCTTTCGGGATCGACCGCGCGATTCAGCGCATGCGCCGAAAAGCTCGCGTCGGCGCGCTTCAAGGGATCGCTGATCGCTTCGCTGGCGTGAGCGCCATGCATACCGAACAGCAGTGCGAGCGCAGCAAAGGCCGATGTGGCGGTGGTGCGACGGACGGTCATGACTGCAATTCTCCCAGCAGCGCCTCGAAATTGGGAAAGCTTGTCGCGACCGGTGCCATGTCGTCAATCGTCACCGGTGATCGGGAGACAAGTCCCGCGACGGCAAAGCTCATGCAGATGCGGTGGTCGAGATGACCCGCGATTCCCGCGCCGCCGGGCAGCGGGTCGCCGCCGGTGCCGTCGATCACCAACCCGTCCTCGGTTTCCGTCACGCGCGCGCCGATCGCCGTCAGCCCGGTGGCCATGACGGCAAGGCGGTCGCTTTCCTTGACGCGCAGCTCGTCGAGGCCGGTCGTCACCGTGCGACCCCCGGCGAGTGCGGCGGCGACGAACAGGATCGGAAATTCGTCGATCATGCTCGGTGCGATGGCGGGATCGACATCGACCCCCTTGAGCGCGCTGTGCCGGACGCGCAGGTCGGCGACGGGTTCGCCACCGACTTCGCGCGGATCAATGAGCTCGATGTCGCCGCCCATCTGGCGCAGCACCTCGATCAACCCGGCGCGGGTCGGATTCAGCCCGACATTGGTGATCGTCACGTCGGATCCGGGCACGATCAGCGCCGCGACGATGAAAAACGCCGCCGATGACGGGTCGCCCGGAACAATGATCGTCTGCGGTTTCAATTCTGCTTCGCCCACAATGCGAATGCGACGGATACCGCTGGTATCGGTTTCGACCGTCAGGTCGGCACCGAAACCGCGCAGCATCCGCTCGCTGTGGTCGCGGGTGGGGACGGGTTCTATGACTTCGGTGATGCCGGGGGTGTTGAGCCCCGCGAGCAGCACCGCGCTCTTGACCTGCGCCGACGCGACGGGAGGGCGGTAGGAAATCGGGATGGCGGGGGCGAGGCCGCGCACCATCAGCGGCAGACGGCCGCCGGGCGAGGCGCCGATATCGGCGCCCATCTGCGCCAGCGGATCGATCACGCGGCCCATCGGACGCCCCGACAGGCTGGCGTCGCCGACGAACGTAGCAGTGATCGGATGGCTGGCGACCAGCCCCATCAGGAGCCGCGTCGACGTGCCGCTGTTGCCCATGTCGAGTGCCTGGCGCGGTTGCAGCAGCCCGCCGACCCCGACGCCGTGGATGCGCCATTCGCCATCGTCGCGCCGCTCGATCGTCGCGCCCATCGCGCGCATCGCGGCGGCGGTCGCCAGCACGTCATGCCCCTCAAGCAGGCCGGTGACGCGGCTTTCCCCGACCGCCAGCGCCGTCAGCATCAGCGACCGGTGCGAGATGCTTTTGTCGCCGGGAATCGCGATCCGGCCGCTAAGCGGAACGGAAGCGGCAAAGCTGCGCGGGGTGGCGGTTCGATCGGTCATGGCGAGCGGCTTTTGACAGCGCCCTTACAATCTGGCAAGGCGCACGCCGATTTGACGGATAGCTATTCAGACGCCGTCGTCTTCCGATATTTTCATACTGTTTCCAGAAGGTTACGAGGCTTTTATGATCAAGGCTGAATGGGGCACGAAACGCAGCTGCCCGAAATGCGCCACCCGATTCTATGATTTGACCAAGGATGATCCGGTCAGCTGCATCAATTGCGGCTACAGCTGGATCCCGGAATCGGTGCTGAAATCGAAGCAGCCGATGCCGTTCGAACAGATCGAGAAGCCGGGCAAGGTCGCCAAGGAAGACGCGGCAGACGAGGATCTGGATCTGGATGTCGACGTCGACGAGGACAGCGACTCGCCCGACAATGACGTCGACCTCGGCGGCGACGACGATCTGGGTGTGGCGACCGGCGACGACGACGACGACGAAAGCTGACGCCTTTTCGCCGGGGGCCAAAAAATCGGTGAAAGATGATTTGGCCCCTTGCATCGCCCGGCGGCGCTGCTAAAGGCGGCGTCCCGGTCGTACCGCCCAGGGCGACCACATCTGGTATGGGGCCTTAGCTCAGCTGGGAGAGCGCCTGCATGGCATGCAGGAGGTCAGCGGTTCGATCCCGCTTGGCTCCACCAAGTCCTTCCTGACCAGTGTTCCGAATCGCCGCCTGCTTGCCGAGCGCAGTGCAATCTGCAAGCATTCCGGCATTGCTCTGGGAGGATTGCATGGACAATTACGAAGATTCCGGTCTCGACTTCATGGGCGGTTTCGCCCTGCTCAGCCTCGTGATCTGGGTGGGTGGCGCCGCGCTGCTGATCCTGACCGTGCTGCTGGGGCAGGGGCGGGTCTGACCGGAACCGGAGCGGACTGCAATTGCCAGCCCGGGTGAAGCCATTATAGTGGCCCGAACCACTTTCCGGCCCGGGCCTTGCACAGTTTGACCCTTCCATCGCCAGTGGCCGTGCGCCGCTGGTTCGGCCGCCGGCTCGACAGTATCTCCACCGGCGGCTGGCTGGTGGGCCTGCTGTTTTTTGCCCTGTCCCTCACGCCATCGCTGATCCCGCGGCACTTTGTCGTCCAGGGCA
>JAHCKJ010000022.1 GCA_026125835.1 Sphingopyxis sp. | reverse complement strand
TTTCTGATCCTCGACCGGCTCGACATGCGGCTCCGCCCCGACGAAGGCGCGGCGATGACGGGCATCGTCCTGATGGCGGGCGCGTTCGCGACCTTGCTCGCGCAATGGGGGCTGATCCCGCTGCTCAAACTGTCGGCGCGCACCGCGGTGCTGGTCGGATCGGCGCTCGGGGCAAGCGGATTGCTGATGACCGGCCTGTCGTTTGACCTCCACGGGATCATCATCGGCTTTGCCCTCGCCTCGCTCGGTTTCGGCCTGTTCCGGCCCGGCTTTACCGCCGGAGCGTCGCTGTCGGTGCCGCGCCGCGACCAGGGCAGCGTCGCGGGGATGACCGCGTCGATCAACGGGTCGGCCTATATCGTCTCCCCCGCGGTCGGCGTCCTGCTCTACAATTGGCACCCGATGGTCGCCTACGGGCTGATGGCGGGCTTTTGCGGCTGGCTGGTGCTGTGGGGCTGGTCGGCGCTGCGGCTCGACCAGCCTGCCGTGCGCTAATCCTTCGCTGCACCCTCGCCATGTTTCTGGCCGCGTACCGGTTTCAACATGCCGGGAGCGAAAAAGCCGATCGGATTTGCGCTCATCGCCTGTTGCTTGATCTCGCCCCGGATTTTTTCATAATCCTTTTCCATCGCTTCGGTGACCGAGGCCCGCGTTTCTTTCAGTGCCGCTTCGAAATCGGCCATCGTCACCGTATCGCTCTGGATTGACCGCTTGAGCGCCGCGAGACCGGCGCGGCGCGTCAGATCCTCGAGGTCGGCGCCGGTGAAGCGATCCGACTTTTCCGCCAGCGCGGCCAGATCGACATCGTCCGCGAGCGGCATCTTGCCGGTCTGGATCTCCAATATCCGGCGGCGGCCTTCCTTGTCCGGCACCGATACATAGATCAGCTCGTCGAGCCGACCGGGGCGAAGCAAAGCGGGATCGATCAGGTTAGGTCGGTTCGTCGCCCCGATCACCACGACCGACTGCATTTCCTCGATCCCGTCCATTTCGGCGAGGATCGTGTTGACCACCCGTTCGGTCACCTGCGGTTCGCCCGACGCTCCGCCGCCGCGGGCGGGGACAAGGCTGTCGAGTTCGTCGATGAAGACGATCGTCGGCGCCACGGCGCGGGCGCGCGCAAACAGCCGGGCGATCTGCTGCTCGCTTTCGCCATACCATTTCGACAGCAGATCCGACGATTTGATCGCGATGAAATTGGCGTCCGATTCGCGCGCCGCCGCCTTGGCGAGCAGCGTCTTGCCGGTCCCCGGCGGGCCATAGAGCAGAAAGCCCTTGGCGGGCCGGATGCCGAGCCGCCGGAACGCTTCGGGATGTTTCAGCGGCAGTTCGATACCCTCGATCATCTTGTCGCGCGCCGCGTCGAGCCCGCCGATGTCGCTCCACCGCGTTTTCGGCGCCTGTACCATGACCTCGCGCATCGCCGAGGGCTGGACGCGCTTCAGTGCATTGTTGAAATCGTCACGCGTGACGCGCAATTCGTCGAGCACTTCGGGCGGGATCGTCCCGTCCTCAAGATTGAGTTTCGGCATGATCCGGCGCACCGCTTCGATCGCCGCCTCGCGCGTCAGCGCCGCCATGTCGGCGCCGACAAAGCCAAAAGTGGTTCGCGCCAGTTCGGCAAGGTCGACGTCGTCCGCCAGCGGCATCCCGCGCGTGTGGATGCCCAGGATCTCGCGCCGCCCGCTTTCATCGGGCACCCCGATCACGATTTCGCGGTCGAACCGGCCCGGGCGGCGCAGCGCCTCGTCGATCGCATCGGGGCGGTTGGTCGCGGCGATCACCACCAGATTGGTGCGCGGTTCCAGCCCGTCCATCAGCGTCAGCAGCTGCGCGACGAGACGTTTCTCGGCCTCGCCGGTCACCTGTCCGCGCTTCGGCGCGATCGAATCGATTTCGTCGATGAACAGGATCGACGGCGCCGCCTTGGCCGCCTGCTCGAAAATATCGCGCAGCCGTTTTTCGGATTCGCCATATGCCGACCCCATGATCTCGGGGCCGTTGATCAGGAAGAACTGCGCTTCGCTCTCGTTCGCGACCGCGCGCGCGAGCCGCGTCTTGCCCGTTCCCGGCGGCCCGTGGAGCAGCACCCCGCGCGGCGGATCGACCCCCAGCCGGCGGAACAATTCTGGGTAGCGCAGCGGCAGCTCGACCATCTCGCGCAGCTGGTCGATCGTCTCGCCCAGCCCGCCCAGATCGTCATAGGTAACGTCGGTGCGCCGCGCGTCCTGCGGCTCCTGAAACTCGGGGAGCAGCTCGACTTCGGTATTTTCGTCGATGAACACGATGCCTTTGGGGCTCGCCGATACGACCAGCAGGCGCACTTCGGCGAGCGCGTAGGCCGGGGCATTCAGCATCTGGCGCAGCTGCGGCGGCATATTGCCCGATTCGAGCCGCTGTTGCCCGGCGGTCGCCACCGTGTCGCCCGCGACAAGCGGACGTCCGAAAAAGCTGCGCTTCAACGCGTTCGCCGAACCCTGCAAACGGAGGTTCTCCTGCGCAGGCGCGAAGACGACGCGCGTCGCGGGGCGCGGATCGGCGCGGCTCAGCACGACCATATCCCCGGCCCCGGCGCCCGCGTTGGCGCGCTGCAAGCCGTCGAGGCGGATGACGTCCAACCCTTCGTCCTCGGGATAAGGCGCCACGACGCGCGACGCCGTCTGACGCTTGCCGCTGATCTGGATGATGTCGCCCTCGGTCAACCCCAGTTCGGCCATGGCGGCGCGCGGTATCCGCGCGATCCCGCCGCCGCTTTCCTCGGCGCGCGCGTTGGCGACCTGCAGTTTCACCTGTTTTTCTTTTACCGCCGCATCGGCCAAGGCGCATCTCCCTCAAAAAGGTCAGAATGCGAAAGATAGGGCGGTCGTTCCCGATTTGCGACCCCTCTGCCGCCTCGGCGCTTTGACGCACTGCACAAATTTGTGGCAAGTCGCGCCGCGGCATGTATCATCGGTGTCCGATATGCCCCGCCTTCCTCCCCTCAGCAGCATGGAGGCCTTTCTCGAGGTCGCGCGCCACGGCACGGTCAAGGCGGCCGCGATCGAACTGGGGCTTTCGATGCCGGCGCTGTCGCGGCGCGTCCAGACGCTCGAACATGCCGTCGGGCGCCCGCTGTTCAACCGCCATCATCACGGCCTCAGCCTGACCGAAGCGGGGCGCGCGCTACAGGAACAGCTCGCCCCGATCCTCGACGAATTGCGCGGCGTGATCGGCCGTGTCGGCAGCCCCGAAGCCGCCCTGCGCCTCCACCTCAACGTGCTGCCGCTGTTCGCGCAGCAGCGCTTGTTTCCGCGCCTCCCCGAATTGCGCCGCGAACATCCGGAACTGCACATCGACATCGACACCATGTCGCATGCCGAAGCGAGGCTGGGCGACGGGATCGACGCCGCGATCGCCCTCGCCCGCTCGATCGACCCGGCGCTGTACGCCGCACGGCTCGACCAGGACAAGGTCTTTCCGATCGCCGCGCGGACGCTGACCGACGGTGATCGCGCGATTACCGTGCCCGAGCAATTGCAGCGCATGACGGTGCTGCTTCACCGCGAAATGCCCGAAACCTTTACCGAATGGCGCAAGGCGATCGGCATGCCCTATCTGGAGCCTGCGGGGATCGATTATTTCGATTCGGGACCGTTGATGCTGGAAGCGGCGGCGCAGGGCATCGGCATCGCCTTCATGCACGGCCATCATTTCGACGACGCCCACGATCCGCGCCTGATCCGCCTGTTCGATTTCGACGTCGACAGCCCGTACAGCTACTGGTTCGTCTGCCGCCCGCGTGCGCTGCGCCAGCCCGCCGTAAAGCTGTTCCACGACTGGCTGCTGGGGGCGAAGATTTAGGGATAATGGTGCTGCTGGACAGGATTGAACTGTCGACCTCGTCATTACCAATGACGCGCTCTACCACTGAGCTACAGCAGCAACCGGGCGCCCGGCGAACCTCTGTTCGGTGGGCAGGCGCGGCCTATGGCGGGGTGCCCCGCGCCTGTCAAGGTGCGAGGCTTGACGATGGGACAATTTCGCGGGCATGGCCGTGAAGGTGAGCAAAACGCCGTCCCCCGCCGACATCGAACGCGAACGCCGTCTGGCGGAAGCGCTGCGCGATAACCTGCGTAAACGCAAGGCGCAGGCGCGCGATGCCAAGGCCGAGATGCCACCTAAAGACTGACGGTCACCGTCACATCGTCACCCTCGGCCAGTCCCTCCGCCTTGCGGACCGCGGCCTTGACGGGGAGCAGCCAACCACCGCTTTCCTTGTGCGGGAACACCGATGTCTGCCAGCTTGTCGCGCCGATCGTCACATCGACCCGCGCCGAACCGAATCCCTTGCGGCCGTTGAGCCACTGGCCGCCGAGCGCCGCGATCCGGATGCCGTCGGCGGCGTCGCCGGTAATGGTGACGAAAAACCACGACGCGGGGGCGGTCGCGGACTGCCAGCGCCAAAGCGGGGCGGTGACGGTGAAGCGCTCCGTCACCGTAGCCCTGCGACTGTCGAAAGGCGCCTATCGATCATGCACCAACATCATTTCGCCTCACCGCCCGCGCGCACCGGCACCGGGATATTGCAGATGTCAGCCCCGCCCGCCGGCTTGATGAAAAACGGATCGCGGCGATTGGCGCGGGCGTCGGCATAGCGCGCGAAGCTGTCGCTCTCGGTCGACAGATATTCGAAGCGCGGCTGGTTGGCTTCGGGTAATTCGGTAGCGATACGGACCGAGGCGATCGGTACGCGCTCGGCTTCCAATTCATAAAAGCCCAGCGGGCCAGTGCCGCGCGGCAGGCTCGACAGATGCTCGATCCCGCTAATCACGCGACCGACAAGAGCTATGTTCTGGTCGAGATGGCGCGGGGCATGGCCGATGACGGTATAAAGCTCCGCCCCCGTGCCGGTATCGGGTGACAGATTACGGCCTACGCCGACCATGCCGTAACAATGGACGGGCCAGACACCGTTGCCACCGGCAAATGGCCATCCACCGGCAAACCCCTGAAAATCAGAATAGGGATCGATCTTCGCCCGCATATCGGGAGCATAGATAACGAGCGGCTTCCCGCCGCGCTGCTGTTTGACCAGCGCCTTCAACCGTTCCCTGTTGCGGTAAAAGGTTTCAATGATCGGCATCGATTGGGCAGGTTCCGAAACTTGGTAGTCGCTCTCCGGCACGGTCACCAACCCCTCCGGCAGCGCCTTCTTCTCCGTCGCATCGCCCCATTGCGCGACATAATTGTCCTGCACCCGGTTGACGCTCGTCCCGTCCCACCAATGCGCGGCGGCGAGCTTGCGGATATTGCCGATCCACCCCTGGCTGAACGGCGCGGGCATCAGCTGGATCACAACGCGGCGCGGCTGGCCTTTCGCGTCGGGCGCGAGGTCCATCACCAGCAGGTCGGACGGCGCGATCGCGATCCAGTCGCTCGCGGGCGCCGCCGCCGCAATCTCGCCGGGCGACGGGATCGGCGCGGGTTCCTGCGCGGTGACCGGAAGGGCGAGCGAAGCGGCAGCGGCGGCGGCCAGAAGCAGATGTTTCATGCCGCCTGTGTGCCATGCTCAACCGACTTGCGAAAGCCCCGCCCAGCGACTAGGGCGCGCGTTCCAAGCATGCGGAGCGGTGGCCGAGTGGTCGAAGGCGCTCGCCTGGAAAGTGAGTATGGGTCAAAAGCCCATCGAGGGTTCGAATCCCTCCCGCTCCGCCATCGACCGTCCGGTCCGACCATCAAGCTCAGGCGAAGTGAAGCCGCCGGTATTTGCCGCGGAAATAGAGCAAGGGATCGCGGTGCGGTTCGAACTGCGCGCGCACCACGCGGCCGACGAGGATGAAATGATCGCCCGCCTCGTGCAGCGATTCGCGCTGGCATTCGAATGACACCAGCGAGCTGCCGAGCAGCGGGACACCGGTCTGTCCCGGCGCCCACGGCAGGTTGGCGAAACGATCCTCGCCGCGCGTGGCAAAGCGGTTCGACGCCGGCTGCTGTCCGATCTGGAGGACATTGACCCCGAAATGCCCCGCCTCGCGCAGCGCGGGCGCCGTCCCCGAAGAATTGGCGATGCACACGAGCAACAGCGGCGGGTCGAGCGACACGGACGTGAAGCTGTTCGCGGTTAGCCCAACCGGGGTGCCTTCGGCGTCGACCGCCGTGACGATGGTAACGCCGGTAGCAAAGCAGCCCATCGCATCGCGCAGCGTGCGCGGGTCCGAACCCGCCTGAAACTCGGTCGCCTCGCGCGGCTGGCGGCGTTCGAGAAATTCGAGCAGCTGGCCCAGCAGCGCCTCGGTCCGGTCGGTGTCTAGCGCCAGATCGCTATCGTCGATGTCGGCCTGTTCGCCGATCGGCAGCGCCGCAGCGAACGCATCGGTTGCGGTGCGGCTCTGCGCGGCAGCAAAGCCGCCACGCACAACGAGCGTCGGCAGCGCCTGACGCGCCGCAATGCCCTCCGCGACCGCATCAGCATCGTCGGGCATATCGACCAGCACCAGCCCGCCCGCCAGCAAGATGCCGTCGTTCGCCAGCGCGCGGGTCGCGATCCAGCCGCCGTGGCGCGCAGCCACCACCACCGGGCGCGACCCCATTTGCGCGAGGACGAGGCGCAAATCTTCGACATGGGCGGCGAGCTGGTCGACGCCGCCGGGCGCGCGCAGGTCGAGATTGACCACCCGTCGCCCCGACAGCACCAAGGCTTCGGCGACCGCGCGCCACGCGCCGCGCGGCTGGTCGACGTCGGGGATCAGCAGCACCGCCGGGTCATTGTCGTCCCCCAGCACGTCGGCGGCCAGCGGGACGCCGCCAAAACCCTTATATTCGATGAGGCTCAAACATCCCCCCTGGCGCACCGGCGGGCGATAACGCCGTGGGCAACGAAATGATCAGATTGCGAAGAATCGGATCATACCGAAAGCGCCCGCGGCGCGCCAGCATATCGGCCTAACGCCGCATCGATGCCAGCCGCTGGTCGACGATCGCGTCGGCCTCGGCGATGATGCGGTCGATCAGTTGCTGGCACGTCGGGATGTCGTGGATCAGCCCCTGCACCATGCCCGCCCAGAACACGCCTTTGCTGAGGTCGCCGGTTTCGAGCAGTTCGCGCCCCGCCTTGCCGTTCACCAGTTCGGCGACATCGGCAAAGGTCGCATTGGGCTGGGCGAGACGGCGCACCACCTCTTCGCTCACCGCGCTCTTTCCAACGCGCGCCGTGTTCTTGAGGCTGCGGAAGATCAGGAAGCTGCCACGCTCGTCATTGTCGATATAGGCTTGCTTCACATTGTCGTGGATCGGCGCTTCGACCGTCGCGCAAAAGCGTGTGCCCATATTGATCCCCTCGGCGCCGAGCGCCAGCGCCGCGACAAGCCCGCGCCCGTCGCCGAAGCCGCCCGACGCCAGCATCGGGATCTTCACCTTGTCGGCGGCGGCGGGGATCAGGATCAGTCCCGGAATATCGTCCTCGCCGGGATGGCCCGCGCATTCGAACCCGTCGATCGAGATGATGTCACAGCCCGCGCGCTCGGCCGACAGCGCGTGGCGCACCGCGGTGCATTTGTGGAGGATGGTGACGCCATGCGGTTTCAGCATCTCCCAGATTTCACGCACCGCCTGCGTGCCCGCGGTCTCGACAATCTTGACCCCGCCATCGATGATCGCCTGCGCATAGGCCTTGTAATCGGGGGCATTGATCGTCGGAAAGACGGTCATGTTCACCCCGAACGGCTTGTCGGTCATCGCGCGGCAGCGCTCGATTTCGTCGCGCAGCGCCTCGGGGCTGGGTTGCGTCAGCGCCGTGATGATGCCCAGCCCGCCAGCGTTCGAAACTGCGCTCGCCAGTTCGGCATAGCCGACGCTCTGCATGCCGCCCTGCACGATCGGATGTTCGATCCCCAGCATGTCGGTGATGCGTGTCTTGAAAGCCATCGCCTGTCCTTCCCCGTTTCGGTCGCGGCACATGACGCTACGTCGCCGCCGCGCCGGAATTGACTTGACGTTTACGTCAACGTCCGGTTCATTGGCAAGACAAGATATATGGGAGCGGGACGAATGGCATCATGACCATCCTCTATGACGAAGGCCAACAGGCCATCGCGACCGAATCGCGGCGGGTACTCGAAGCGCGCGTCAGCAAGGACGACTTGCTGCCGCTGCTCGAATCGGTCGGCGATTATCATCGCCCCTTCTGGGACACGGCCAAGGAGCAGGGCTGGACCGCGCTGGCGCTTCCCGAAGCACATGATGGCTTGGGGCTGGGCCTGGTCGAGCTTGGGCTGATCGCGCATCAAACGGGCCGGTCGCTCAGCGGTGCACCCTTTCTGACGTCGAATTTCGGGGCCGCCAAGGCGATCGATATCTATGGCACCGACGCGCAAAAGGCCCGGTGGCTGCCCGGGCTGGCGTCGGGCGAGACGATCGGCGCGATCGCCTTTGCCGCTGGCCCCGATGCGCTGCCCGTTCAGCCCGACGTGACGCTCACCGGCGATTTGCTCGCCGGGGTCGCCAGCGCTGTTTCGGGTGGACTGGCCGCCGACATCGCGATCGTGCTGGCCAACGGTCCCGGAATGCCTGCGCTGACGCTGGTCGATCTCGCGGGGGTCGAACGATCGGCAGTTGCAAGCTTCGACAACAGCCGTTGCCTCGCCGATCTTCACTTTGCGGGCACACCCGCGGAGACCCTGGCGATCGGCCATGCCGCGCGCGAAGCCGCGCTCCACATTCTCGCGCTGCAAGCGGTCGTCACCGCGCACGAGCAGACCGGCGGCGCCGAAGTGCTTATGGAAATTGCGCGCGATTACGCCCTTACCCGCCGCGCCTTTGGCCAACCGATCGGCGCCTTTCAGTCGGTGAAGCACCGGATTGCCGAGCTTTACGGGCTGGTCGAACTGGCGCGCGCCAATTGCATCCACGCCGCCTCGCGCGAGGGCCAGCCCGATTTCATCACCGCCGCGGCCGCCGCGCGGCTGTCGGCGACCGAAGCCTATGACACCGCGGCGCGCGACTGCATCCAGGTCCACGGCGGCATCGGCGTGACCTGGGAGCTTGGCCTGCACCTCCATATGCGCCGCGCGCGCAGCCTCGCGATCGAACAAGGCAGCAGCTTGTTCTGGGAGGATGTGCTGGTCGACCGTCTGGCAGGAGAAGCGGCATGAGCGATCTCGAAACCTGGCGCGCCAAGGCCGCCGCCTGGCTCGAATCGGTGGCGCCGACTTTTGGCCGCGAGGCGCGCAAGGGTTTATCGGAGGCGGAAGACCTCGCGCTCGGGCGCCGCTACCAGAAAGCGAAGTTCGACGCGGGCTATGCCGGGATCAACTGGCCGACCGAATATGGCGGTCAGGGGCTGACCCACCTGGAAAAGGTGACCTTCGACGCCGAAGAAATGAAGCACGGCTTCCCGAACTTCTATTTCGGCATCTCGCTCGGCATGCCGGTGCCGGTGCTGATGCAGTTTGGCAGCGACAAGGAGTTCGTCAAGGAACGCGTGCTGAAGGCACTGCAGGGCGAGGAAATCTGGTGCCAGTTGTTCTCAGAACCCTCGGGCGGATCGGACCTTGCAGGCCTGCGCACCCGCGCTGAACCCGACGGCAACGGATGGAAAATCAACGGCCAGAAAGTCTGGACCAGCTGGGCGCATTACAGCGACTATGGCGTCATCGTCGTCCGCACCGACCCGACCGTCCCCAAGCACAAGGGGCTGACCTATTTCTGGGTCGACATGAAGGCGCCCGGCGTCACCGTGCGCCCGATCAAGCTTGCGGGCGGCGACAGCCACGTCAACGAGGTGTTCTTCGACGATGTGAAGATCAGCGACGATCACCGCATGTCGCCCGTCGGAGGCGGCTTTGCGGTCGCCATCACCACGCTGATGATCGAACGCTATGTCGCGACCGACAGCGCGGGGTTCGGGCCGCACCTCGACCTGTTTGTCGATCTGGCCAAAGACACCTCTCTCAACGGCAAGCCCGCGATCGAGGACGGCCGCATCCGGCAGCAGATCGCGCGCAACTATGCGATGCGGTCGGGGCTCGATTCGATCAACGTCCGCGCGCGGCTGATGATGCAGGCGGGGATGATCCCGGGCGCCGAAGGTTCGCTCAACAAGCTGGTTGCGGTCCGCTCGCGCCAGAAACTCTCCGAACTCGCGATCGACCTGCAAGGCACCGGCGGTTTCGCTTTCGACGAACATGCCTCGCAAAAGGAGGATTGGGCATCAAGCTGGATCAACGCCCCGACCGGACGCATCGCGGGCGGGTCGGACGAGACGTTGCTCAACACGATCGCCGAAAAGGTGCTCGGCCTGCCGCAGGACCACCGCCCCGACAAGGGTGTCCCGTTCAACCAGATCCCGGCCTGAGGAGGCACGCATGAAATTCGATTCCACCACATCGGCCGTGGTTACCGGCGGCGCTTCGGGACTTGGCCGCGCCACCGCCGAAGCGCTGGCGGCGGCGGGGGTCAAGGTCACGATATTCGACATCAACGACGCGCTCGGCGAAGAGGTCGCCGCGGCGATCGGCGGGCTGTTCGTCCATGTCGACATCACCGACGAGCAATCGGTGCTCGACGGTTACGCAAAAGCGCGCGCTGCGAATGGTCAGGAGCGCATCTGCGTCCACTGCGCGATGACGTCGCGGCGCGGCAAGACGCTCGCCTATGACAAGGAAAAGGGCGGCTATCGCCGGACGCCCACCGAGGATTATGCCTTTGGTGTCGAGGGCATTTTGACGGCGAGCTATCGCGTTGCATCGATCGCCGCCGAGGGCATGGCAACCCTGCCCGAAATGGAGGACGGCGAGCGCGGCGCGATCATCCTCACCGCCTCGGTTGCCGCGCAGGACGGTCAGATCGGGCAGGTCATCTACGGCTCGGCGAAAGCTGGTGTGAACGGCCTCGTCCTGCCGATGGCGCGCGACCTGATGGACCTTGGCATCCGCGTCAATTCGATCATGCCGGGCGTGTTCGGCACGCCTTTGCTCAACAATATGAACCCCAAGGTGAAGGAAAGCCTCGAAGCGTCGGTCCCCTTCCCCAAGCGGCTCGGCAAGGCCGAGGAATATGCCAGCCTCGCGATGGAAATGATCCGCAACACCTATTTCAACGCCCAGGCCGTCCGCCTCGACGGCGCGATCCGCATGGCCCCCCGTTAAACGCTCCCCGAAAGGAATATCCCATGGCCGAAGCCTATATCATCGACGCCGTCCGCACCCCGCGCGGGGTGGGCAAGCCCGGCAAGGGCGCGCTGTCGCACCTTCATCCCCAGCATCTCGCCGCGACGGTGCTGAAGGCGATCAAGGACCGCAACTACCTCGACACCGCGACGGTCGATGACATCATCTGGTCGACGTCGTCACAGAACGGCAAGCAGGGCGGCGACCTTGGCCGGATGGCGGCGCTGTCGGCGGGTTATGACACCAAGGCATCGGGGACGACGCTCGACCGCTTCTGCGGCGGGGGCATCACCTCGGTCAACCTCGCCGCTGCCACGGTGATGAGCGGCATGGAAGATTGCGTCATCGCAGGCGGCACAGAGATGATGAGCTATACCAGCGCGTTCGCCGCCGAACAGGCCAACGCCGGCCTGCCGCCGCGTCTGATGGGGTCGGGGCACGAAGCGCTGGACGAGCTCCATCCGCAGTCGCACCAGGGCGTGTGCGGCGACGCGATCGCCACGATCGAGGGAATCAGCCGCGAGGCACTCGACGCGCTCGCGCTCGTCAGCCAGCAACGCGCCGACCGCGCGATCAAGGAAGGTCGTTTCGACAAGTCGGTCGTCCCGGTCCACAACCCCGACGGCAGCGTCGCGCTCGATCGCGAGGAATTTCCCCGCCCCGAAACCACTGCCGAAGGCCTCGCCGCGCTCAAACCCAGTTTTGCGGGGCTCGCCGATTTCGACATGGGCGGCGGTTTCACCTTCCGCAAGCAGATCAACCGTCGTTACCCCGACCTCGAAATCCAGCACTTCCACCATGCCGGAAACTCGTCGGGCGTCGTCGACGGCGCCGCCGCACTGCTCGTCACGTCAAAGGATTATGCCGACAAGCATGGCCTGAAGCCGCGTGCCCGCGTCGTCGCCTATGCCAACATCGGCGACGATCCGACGCTGATGCTCAACGCGCCCGTCCCCGCAGCGAAAAAGGTGCTCGAAAAGGCTGGTCTGACGAAAGACGACATCGACGTCTGGGAGATCAACGAGGCCTTTGCCGTCGTTGCCGAAAAGTTCATCCGCGATCTCGATCTCGACCGCGAGAAGGTCAACATCAACGGCGGCGCGATGGCGCTCGGCCACCCGATCGGCGCCACCGGATCGATCCTGATCGGCACCGCACTCGACGAGCTCGAACGCTCGGGCGGCCGCTACGGCCTCGTCACCATGTGCGCCGCGGGCGGCATGGCGCCTGCGATCATTATCGAACGGATCTGACCGCGCTCCGGTCAGAACGGGCCGCGGATCGCCAGCGTCTTGGTCGGGCTGTACAGGTTGACGAACATCGTCTTGCCGTCGGGGGCAAAACACACCCCCGCCGGCTCGGTCTGCACCCGGATACGGGCAAAGGCATAAACCTCGCCAAAGGGAGTGACCCCGCGCAGATGATTGTCGACGGTTTCGCCATATTGATCTTCGCACACGATCAGATGGCCGTTCGGCGCGACGGTCAGATTGTCGCCAAAACTATATTGCCGCGGATCGGTCGATTCCAGGAACAGCTGGATGCGGCCCGGCGCACCTTTTTCGCGCGACTTGCCCTCGTGGCGCGACGGGCGGTATCGCATGATCTGCCCCTGTTTCGCGCGCCCGCCCGACGTGCAGGTGAAATACAGCTCGTTGTCGCCCCAATGCACCCCCTCGCCGCGCGCAAACACCGCCGCGCCCTTCTTCGCGCCGCGGATGCGCAGGTCGTCGAGCGGGCTTTCGGGGTCGTCGAGGTCGACCCAGCGCACGAACTGCCAGCTGCCCGGCGCCCATTTGGCGCCGTTCCAGTTGCGGCTGTCCCGCAGCCATTTGTCCTCGAACGCCAGCGCCTGCAACCGGCCGCCCTTGTGCAGCGAACCGGGGTCATCGGGCAGGAAGCGATAGAAGAGGCTGTCGTCGCGGTCCTCGGTCATGTAAACGATGCCCGTCCGCGGATCGACGACCGCCGCCTCGCGCATGAAGCGCCCCATCGCTTTCAGCGGCTCGGCCTTGACCAGCTTGCCGGCATCGGCGGGCACGTCGAACATCCAGCCGTGCGGTTTGCCCACGCCCTGCGCCGGCCCGTCGACGCTCTCCTCGCAGCTCAGCCAGCTGCCCCACGGCGTCACCCCGCCCGCGCAATTGCGGATCGTGCCAAGCAGGCTCAGATATTGCTGCTCGACCGCCAGCGTGTCGGGATCGAGCACCAGCGTTGTCGTCCCGCCCGGGATCGCCGCGCCGCCCACGGTGTCGAACGTGCCCTCCGGCACCGCCGCTCCCGCGGCCAGCGGTCCGTCGGCCAAATGCCGCGGTTGCAATTCATGGTTGCGGACCAGCGCGATCCGGCCGCGATCGAGCTTGAGGCAACCCATGCCGTCGGCACGGTCGGGGACGCGCAGCCCGTCGCTCATCGTGTCGCCCAGCTGCGAGACGATCCGGTAGGAAAAGCCGGGCGGCAGGTCGATCAAGCCCGCCGGGTCGCTCTGCAACGGGCCATAGCCGGGATCGACCGCCATCATCCCGCCCGCGGCCGCGCGGCTTTGCACCGCAAGGCCGGTGAAAGCGAGGGCGGTCATGGCAAATCGGCGACGGTCGAGCATGGTTTTGACTCCGCGAATCCAGCGTTACGGCGTCCGATAGGGGGCGTTTGTGACACGCATACTGCACCGCTGTGGCATGCTTTGCCACGATCCGCTTTGACCTTGCCGGGCCATGATGGCTGCGGCAACACCATCTGACGCACAGGGAGACGACAGCCATGGCCGGACCGCTCAAGGGTATCCGCATCATCGAATTTGCCGGGATCGGACCCGGCCCCTTTTGCGGCATGATGCTCGCCGACCATGGCGCCGAGGTGATCCGCATCGACCGTCCCGGCGGCTTCATGGACCCGCGCGATCCGCTCAGTCGCAACCGCACCTCGATCGCGCTCGACATGAAAAACCCCGATGCGGTCCAGATTGCGCGCGATCTTTGCAAAAGCGCCGACGGGATTATCGAGGGCTACCGCCCCGGTGTCATGGAACGCCTAGGTCTCGGCCCCGACGTGTTGCTCGCCGACAATCCGCGGCTGATCTACGGCCGCATGACCGGTTGGGGGCAGTTCGGCCCCTACGCCCAGGCCGCGGGCCACGATATCAACTATATCGCGCTCTCGGGCGTCCTCCACGGCATCGGGCGCGCGGGCGAAAAGCCGGTGCCGCCGGTCAATTATGTCGGCGATTTCGGCGGCGGCGGGCTGATGCTCGCCTTCGGCATGGCGAGCGCGCTCGTCCATGCCGCGCGCACCGGCGAGGGTCAGGTGATCGACTGTGCGATGACCGACGGCTCGGCGCTGCTCGCGGGCATGACCTGGGGTTTCAAGGCGATGGGACGGCTGAAGGACGAAGCAGGCGTCAACCTGCTCGACGGCGCTGCGCATTTCTATGACAGCTATGTTTGCGCCGACGGTAAATTCATCTCGATCGGATCGATCGAACCGCAATTCTATGCGCTGCTGCGCGAAAAGACCGGTCTGGCCGACGATCCCGATTTCGATGCGCAGCTCGATCCGTCGAAATGGCCGGTGCTGAAGGACAAGCTGACGGCGCTGTTCAAGACCAGGACGCGCGACGAATGGTGCGCGATCATGGAGATGACCGACGTCTGCTTTGCGCCGATCCTGTCGCTGGGCGAAGCACCGCAGCATCCGCACAATGTCGCGCGCGAGACGTTTCTGAAGGTCGGCGGCGCGGTCCAGCCCGCTCCCGCGCCGCGCTATTCGGCGACCGTGAACGACACCCCGCGCGCGGCGCCTGCGGTCGGCGCCGACGGCGATGCGGTGCTGGCAGGGCTTGGTTATGACGCGAGCAAGATCGCGGCGCTGCGCGACGGTGGTGCGGTTCGGTAGTCATCCGGAACTGAAGTATGCATCATTGTATAAGCTCTGCCGGTGATAGGTGTGGAGTTTGGGCGATGGTGGGAAGACAGGCAGATTTGGTTGTGTTGAGCGGCGAGGATCGGAGCTTTCTCCAAGGCCAGGTCCGCCGCCACAGGGCACCT
>JAHCKJ010000219.1 GCA_026125835.1 Sphingopyxis sp. | reverse complement strand
ATGCCTGGCCGCGGTCTCGGCCTTGTCGAGTCCGGTCAGCCCGCCATAATGGCGTTCGTTGAGCCGCCAGTCCTTGGTGACGGGAAGCCACAGCCGCCCCATCGCTTCCAGTGCCAGGTTGAGCGTCTTGATCGCGCGCGTCTGCACCGAGGTGAAGCATGTGTCGGGGGCGACGCCCCTCGCCTTCATCAGCTCGCCCGCGGCCCAGGCTTCGGCGGCGCCCTTTTCGGTGACATCGACATCCCACCAGCCGGTGAAGCGGTTTTCGAGGTTCCACTGCGACTGGCCGTGACGGATGAGGATGAGCTGCGGCATGTTTCGTCCTTCGGTTGGAGTGGATTTGCCGCCCCTTAACCCAGCTTTCGGGCAAAGGCCAACGCCCCCTTGAAATGGTTTCAGACGCCACCAAATCTTGGTCATCCGGCCGCCGCAACGGGGCCGGGTGGCGATCGCGGCGCGGTGCCGCGGTCCCTTTGCTTCGCTTGTTCAAAGGAAGGAATGACTTATGCGTAACAGCTTTGACTGGACCCCCTATCGCCGTTCGACCGTCGGTTTCGACCGATTGTTCGATTTTCTCGAAACGAGCGCGTCAGGGGCTGAAAACTATCCGCCGTTCGATATCGAGAAGGTCGCCGACGATCATTTCCGGATCACCGTCGCCGTCGCCGGCTTCAAGAGCGACGAAATCGACATCACGGCGCAGCAGAACATGCTGACGGTCAGCGGCCGCAAGGCGCCGGCGCAGGAAGGCGAAGGTCGCCAGCTGTTGTACAGCGGCATCGCGACGCGCGCGTTCGAGCGCCGCTTTCAGCTCGCCGACTTTGTGCGGGTCAGCGCCGCCGACCTGGCCGACGGCCTGCTGACCATCGACCTGGTGCGCGAAGTTCCCGAGGCGATGAAGCCGCACAAGATCGCGATCGGCGGCAGCGCCCAGCCGGTGATCGAGAACAAGAAAGCGGCCTGAGCGTCGCCCTGGACCCGGTTGAATGCGGGTTTGCGCGGGGTCCGAAGTCCCTTTCGGACCCCGTTTTTGTGTCCGGCGTTCGCGCCGGGCTCAGATTTCGCGCGTCATGAAGCGGCTGAACGGATCGGGCTTGTAGAAGGCGAAGGGCGGGCAATCGGCGAAGCCGTACCGGCGGTACAGCGCAATCGCCGGTTCGAACGCCGCGCCCGATCCGGTTTCGAGGCTGAGTCGGCCGACACCGCGGTGCTGCGCTTCGACAATGATATGTTCCAGCATGCGCGCGGCGACGCCGCGGCGCAGGAACGCGTCGGCGGTGCGCATCGACTTGATCTCGCCATGCGCCGCATCGAGCATCTTGAGCGCACCGCACCCCGCGAGCCGGTCGCCCTCATGGATCGACCAGAAGGTGACATCGGGGGCGTTGAGACCGTCGAAGTCGAGGAAGTGACAACTGCCCGCGGGTGAGTTGGCGAGCATGCCCGCGAAATGCTGTTCGAGCAGCGCCCGGATCGCGGCGCCCGACAGATCGTCCTCGACGATCCGCCAGCCCCGCTCCCCGGCGCCCGGGGTCACAGCATCTGGTCCAGCGTCTGGAGACAGGCGTGGGCGAGCAGTTTCGACCGCTCGGGCGACCAACCGGCGACGGGATCGGGCAGGTCGTCATTATCCTTGAACGGCATTTCGATCGTCATCGACACCGCGCCGAACCGTTCGGCAACCTGGGTCGTCGACATCGACAGATTGGCTTTTCCAGGCGCCGATTCGGCATAGCCGAGCGCGACCTGGAAATCGGGTGTGTTCGCCGCCAGCGCCGCCTGGAACGCCTTGTATTTGTCCAGCTGTTCGGGCTTGAGCGACGGAATGCCCTCAAAACCCGCGAGGAACACCGCCGGGATCGCTTCGTCGCCATGGACGTCCATCGCCCAGTCGACGCCCGTCTCGTCCATCGCGTTGCGGACGCACAGCACTTCGGGACTGCGCTCGGCGGTCGGATTGTCCCATTCGCGGTTCAGGTTCACGCCGGCATAATTGGTGCGCAAATGGCCGCGGCACGATCCGTCGGGGTTCATGTTCGGAACAATGTGGAACCGGCATTTTTGCAGCAGCGATCGCGCGTGCGGATCGGCCGGATCGGTCAGCTTTTCCAGCGCGCCTTCCATCCACCATTCGGCCATGCTTTCGCCGGGATGCTGGCGCGCATAGAGCCAGACCTGGGTGTCGCCGCTGCCCATTTCGAGACAGTCGATCGGTTGACCCTCCAGGCTGGTGCCGAGACAGCGATAGGTAACGCCGTCGCATTCGGCGACGCTGGCGACCAGATCGTGATGGCGTTCCATCGAATAGGGAGCAAAATAGGCGATCCACAGGATCGGGCTTTCGGCGGTGTGGCGGATCGTCAGCGTTCCCGCATCATAGCTGGTATCGAGACGAAACCAGTTTTCGCGGTCGAAACTGGCGCAGGCGGCATAGCCGGGCCAGCCGTCGGGATAGGCCGAACGGTCGAGCCCGGTGATCGCCAATTCGAGCGGATCGCCGACGGCGCATGCCACGCGAAAGTGGAACCATTGGAAAAAATCCGATTCGCGGTCTTTGCGAATCGACAGGCGGGCCGACGTGCCGTCGATCGCGTCGACGACGATATTGCCGCTGTCGAAAGCGGCGTTGATGGAGATGGTCATGGGACGCTGATAGTGCGTCCCGATTCGCCGGGGAAGTCCTTGAATAGCGCCCCGGCTAATTTTGCTGCCGCCAGCGACGGCTGCGCCGCCGGCGCCTTGACCGGCACCGCGGTCAGCGCGCGACCTTCCCACAAGGCCTGGCCGCTCGCCGAATCGTCGATGCGGACCGACAGCTGCAAATCGGCCATCGCCTTGGGGCCGCCGCCAAGATTGATGCCAAGGCCGAGGCCGACCCCCGAACCATAGCTGCCCGTCGAGCCGCCCACCCCGACCGACACCGGCGACCGCCGCGCGGCGGATCGCTGTTCGCCGCGGTCGAAGGCGATGCGGACGAGCAGGGGCGCGCGTTCGTTCGCCCCCGCCGCGACGAGGCCGAGCCGTTGCAACTGCTCGTCGACCGCGGCGCGGTAGCTGTTCCATTCGAGCGAGGGCATCACATTCGCAGGCGCGTCCAGCGGCGCCGTCGCGATCGCGTAGCGCGTTCCCGGTGCCCACCCCGGCACGGCATTGTGAAAGCGGGTCACCTCGACCGGCGGCACCGCGGTGGCGCAGCCACCGAGCGAAAGCGCCGCTGCGGCGAGCAGGGCGACCGAAAAAACGCGCGTCATCGCGGCATCATGCGCCACATAAGATGGCTTGGCAATGAACGGGGAGTCGCAATTCCCCCGGCGGCCGGGCCGCCGGGCGGACCGCCAACCGGCCTCAGCGGTAAAAGATGTGATTGTCGATCTGCGCGATGCGCGTCTTGCGCCAGTTCGGCGACACATAGCGCGCATGGAAGAACAGCGCCCCCGGCGCGTGATTCTTCCAGCTGCCGTCGCGGGCGATCTGGGCAATCGCGATCGCGTTCGACCATTGCGCGCCTTCGCGCACCGCGGGCATCCGCCCGCCGCGAACAAAGCTGAACTGGCTTTTCTGGTGGACGACGCCGCACAGGCTTTTGGGAAACCGACCCGACTGGGCGCGGTTGATGACGACATGCGCCACGGCGAGCTGGCCGATCAGCGATTCGCCGCGCGATTCGAAATAGACCGCCCCGGCGAGGCAGCGCAGCTCGGGATCGAGCGTCGCGGGCCGCGGCGTAGCCGCCACCAGCGCGGCAAGCGATTCGGCCGTAACCGGCGTCGGCTTTTCATCCGCCGCCGGCGTGTCGGCGCCGTCAAAACGGGTAGGGTCGACCGGCGTTTCTGCCTCGGTCGATGGCTCCGCCTGTTCGTCCGCGACCGGCGCCGCAGCACCGGGAACGATCAACGCGGGCAGGCTGGCGTCGGCGGCCAGATCGCTGGCAAAGCCGGGTTCGGCCAGAAACAGCATGGTTGCGGCAGTCATGCCGACGGCCGCCACGCTGGCACCATTT
>JAHCKJ010000218.1 GCA_026125835.1 Sphingopyxis sp. | reverse complement strand
TCTTCCGCAGCAATCCGGACGCGCAGCCCGTCGAGCGCGTCGCTGAACGGGATCTGGCACGACAGGCGCGAGGTGGCATCGCGGTCGGTGGTCGAATCGAGCAGGTCGTTTTCATCCTCGCTGATCGGCGGCATCGCATCGCTTGCCCCCGCCTCGACATGGACATGGCACGTCGCGCACGAACAGCAACCGCCGCACAGCGCCAGCAGTTCGTCGAAACCGGCGTCGCGGATATTTTCCATCACCGTCAGGCCGGTGTCGCCCTCGATCTCATGTTCGGTTCCGTCACGCGTCACGACAATCAGCTTGGCCATGCTAGTCCCCATATCTCCGAAGTTGCTGGCGCTATGTCGCGCGTTGCGCGGCAAATCAAGCGCTGCTAGAGACCTGGCCAGGAACAAAAGGGGAATGAAGGTGGGACTGACGCAGGAGCAGGTGAAGGCCGGGATCGACGCGCTCGCCGGGATCGACGCCAATTTTGCCCGCGCGCTGGACCATGCCGGCTATCCCGAGCCGCGCATCCGCGAACGCGGCTATGCCACCCTGCTCCGCACGATCGTCGGCCAGCAGGTGAGCGTCGCCGCCGCAACGTCGATCTGGAACAAGCTGGAGGCGCAATTTGGTGCGGGCTGCCCGGTGGAAGCCGTCGCGGCGGCCGATTTCGATACGCTGCGCGCCTGCGGCCTGTCGGGGCAGAAACAGGGCTATGCCAAAAGCCTCGCGCAGCTGGTGCTCGACGGCGAACTGACCTTTGACGCCCTGCCCGCCGACGACGAGGAAGCGATCGCGCTGCTGACGCGGGTCAAGGGCATCGGGCGCTGGTCGGCCGAAATCTACCTGCTGTTTGCCGAAGGGCGCCCCGACATATGGCCCGCGGGCGACCTCGCGGTGCAGGACGCGGTGGGCCGAATCCTGCAACTGGGCGCGCGCCCGGGCGACAAGGAAGCGCGCGCGCTGGCCGAAGCCTGGCGCCCGCACCGCGGCGCCGCGGCGATCTTCAGCTGGCACTGCTACAATATGGCGGTGATCTGAACGGCGCGACCGGTCAGCTCGCCGCCTTTTTTGTCGCCGCGGGCTTTTTCTTCGCCGGCGCTTTCTTGGCCGCCGCCTTTTTCGGCGCGGCCTTTTTCTTTCCCTTGGCCGGCCCCTTCGCCGAGCGCGCGTCGATCAGCGCGATTGCCTCTTCCAGTGTCAGTGCCGCGGGATCGGCGGTTTTGGGCAAAGTCGCATTGGTCGTGCCGTCGGTGACATAGGGACCGAAACGCCCTTCCATCAGCTTCATCTCGCCGCCGCTCGTCGGGTGCGGGCCGAAGGTATTGAGGGGTTCCGCCTTGGTCCGCCCGCGCCCGCCACCTGCAGCGGCTTCGGCGATCCGCACGACCGCGGCGTTCATGCCGATGTCGAATATCTCAGCCGTACCCGTCAGCTTGGCATATTTGCCGTCATGGAGCAGATAGGGGCCGTAGCGGCCCAGCCCCGCCATGATCGGCTTGCCGCTTTCGGGATGCACCCCGACTTCGCGCGGCAGGCTGAGCAGACGCAGCGCGTAATCGAGGTCGAAATCTTCGCCGGGAATATCCTTCGGGATCGACGAGCGTTTTGCCTCTTTGCCGTCGCCAAGCTGGACATAAGGGCCGAAACGCCCGCTGCGCTTGGTCACTTCCAGCCCGCTGTCGGGATCGGTGCCGAGCGTCTCGGGACCGGTATCGCCGGCATCGCTGCCACCCGGCTGCGCGAACTTGCGGGTGAATTTGCAGTCGGGATAGTTGCTGCACGCGATGAACGGCCCGAATTTGCCGCCGCGCAGCGCGAGCCGTCCGGTGCCGCAATTGGGACAGAGCCGCGGATCGCTGCCGTCGCCCTTGTCGGGGAAGAGATAGGGGCCGAGAAATTCGTCGAGCGCCGCGGTGATCTCCGACGGCTTCTGTTCCATCACCTCGCCGGTGCGCGGTTTGAAATCGCGCCAGAAGCGTTCGAGCACCGCCTGCCACTGCGCGCGACCGCCCGAGACGTCGTCGAGCTCTTCCTCCAGCCCCGCGGTGAAATCATAGCCGACATAGCGTTCGAAGAAGCGTTCGAGGAACGCCGTCAGCAAGCGTCCGCTCTCTTCAGGAATGAAGCGGTTCTTTTCGACCGTCACATAGGCGCGGTCCTTCAGCACCTGGAGGATCGAGGCATAGGTCGACGGGCGCCCGATGCCGAGCTCCTCCATCTTCTTGACCAGACTCGCTTCCGAATAGCGCGGCGGCGGCTGCGTCTCGTGGCTTTCGACTTCGACCCCGGTCTTGGCGGGGGCGTCACCCTTTGCCATCGCAGGCAAGAGGCGTGCGTCCTCGTCCTCCGCATCGTCGCGGCCTTCGTCATAGAGCGCAAGAAAGCCGGGGAATTTCACCACCTGTCCGGTCGCGCGCAGCACCGTCTTGCCGGTCCCGTCGCTGAGGTCGACGCTGGTGCGCTCGAGCCGCGCCGAGGCCATCTGGCTCGCAAGCGCGCGCTTCCAGATCAGCTCGTACAGCCGCGCGTGATCGCCGCTGCCCGCCTTGTCCTTGCTGAAATCGGTCGGGCGGATCGCTTCATGCGCTTCCTGCGCATTCTTCGCCTTGGTCTGATATTGCCGCGGCTGGTCGGGGACATAGCCGCCGTCGTAGCGCGTCGCGATCGCCTTGCGGGCGGCGCTGATCGCGCTGCCGTCCATCTGGACGCCGTCGGTCCGCATATAAGTGATCGCGCCGTCTTCGTAGAGCGCCTGCGCGATCCGCATCGTGTGGCTGGCGGAAAAGCCCAGCTTGCGCGCGGCTTCCTGTTGCAGGGTCGATGTCGTGAAGGGCGGCGGCGGGTTGCGGGTGAGCGGTTTGGTTTCGACTGCATCGACGGTGAAATGCCCTGCCTTCACATCGGCCTCGGCGGCGCGCGCGTCGGCTTCGCTGGTGATCGTCAACCGCTCGATCTTGTCGCCCTTCCAACGCGACAGCCGCGCCTTGAACGGCGTGCCGCCCATTTCGAACAGGCCGGTCACCGACCAATATTGCTGCGCAACAAAGGCTTCGATTTCGCGCTCGCGTTCGACCACCAGCCGCAGCGCAACCGACTGGACGCGGCCTGCCGATTTGGCACCCGGCAGCTTGCGCCAGAGCACGGGTGACAATGTAAAACCAACGAGATAGTCGAGCGCCCTGCGCGCGCGATAGGCGTCGATCAGGTCGGTGTCGAGCCTGCGCGGATGCGCCATCGCGTCGGTCACGGCCTGCTTGGTGATCGCATTGAACGTCACGCGATCGACCGTCGCCGGCAGCGCCTTTTTGCTGCGCAGCAATTCCTGCACATGCCAGCTGATCGCCTCGCCCTCGCGGTCGGGGTCGGTCGCGAGGATCAGACGGTCGGCGCCCTTGGCGGCATCCGAAATTTCCTTCAGCCGCTTCGCCTTGTCGGGGTAGAGCTGCCACTGCATCGCGAAGCCGTCGTCGGGATCGACCGACCCGTCCTTGGGCGGCAGGTCGCGGACATGGCCATAGGAGGCCAGCACCTTGAAATCGCGCCCCAGATATTTCTCGATCGTCTTTGCCTTGGCGGGCGATTCAACAATAACCAACTGCATTCAGAACTATCCCCGTCACCGGCTCTCGCATGTACGCGCGAGGGTGGCGGGGATCGCTTGGCTCCGTCAAGCCGGATTTTGTGTCATCCGTTCTGCCATTTGAAATCGGCGGGCAGGATACATTTGCCCGCATCGTAATTGCCGACGCTGCGGATAATTTCCTGTTTGTCCGGTTCGATCCGGCGCCCGCTGATCTGGCTGTCGATCACCCGGCGGACCAGCGCGTCGAGGCGCGTCACCAGATAGCAGTCCACCGCCGGCGGCGCGTGGGGATTGCCGACCCCGCTGTCGTCGGTCAGAAACAGGTAACGCGACTGGGTCGCCGCGGCCATCGCGCGCATCGCATATTCCGCCTTGTCGGCGACACCCGACGCGGCGACCGGCGTAATGTGGATCCGCTTGGCGCGCGCGACCTCGGCCG
>JAHCKJ010000217.1 GCA_026125835.1 Sphingopyxis sp. | reverse complement strand
CCGCAACCAGGGCGGTTACGAGACCGAGATATTTGTTACCGAACGCCATGTCAGTTCCGAATGGAGCAGCGGGAAACGGTCGATGCCGCTTGCCCCGCTGCTCCGCTCGTCAACCGGTCAGTTGACCGTCGCGCGGAAAACCAGCGTGCGTGTGGCGCCCGCCGCAATCGTGGCGATCGTCCCCGACACGTTCGGCGCCGAATAGCTGCCGCCCGCGCTGCCATCGGCGTTGCAGGTGCTGCCGGACACCGTACCGTTGAGCAGGATCGTGCCAGGGTTGAAGGTCAACTGGCCAGGCACGGGATCGTTGATGACGACCGATGTCGCTGCGGCACTGCCGCTATTCGCGATAGCGATGCAATACTCGACGACCGCGCCCGGGATCAGCTTCGGATTCGTCGTGTTATTGAACGGATCCGAAATCACGCGGCTGGTCTTGGTGACCGCCAGCGTGGCGGTCTGGACGGTATAGTCGTCATTGGCGCTATGGGCGCCATCGCGCGCCGCGTCGTTGACGCCGGCAGTATCGGCAAAGACGGTGTCCTTGCCCGCCGTGTTCGCGCCGACTGTCTGCGTAATCGCTGCGCCAAGACTGCCGACGGTGCCACCCTCGCGCGCGGTGGCGCGGAGCGTGACGCCGGCGACCGCATTGTTCGCAAGACCCGCCGGAACATCGGCGACCACAAACAGGCGAATCGCCGTGTCCACGACGAGCTCGTCGATATAGGTGACGAGCTGGTCGCCCGGATCCCAGCTGCCGACAGTACCGGTCACCGTATTGTCGCGGTAAATCCGCACGTTGGTGACGTCGAACGTGTCCGTGCCGCCGTGTGCGGCAGTTCCGCCCGTGATTTGCGAGGCGTCGAGCGCGAAGTCGAGCACCTCGTTCGAACTGTTGGTCAGCTGGAACGTCGTGACCGCGTTGGTCTGGCCGGGCACGACGGTCGTTGTGACATTGCCGACTTCTTCGACGAGCAGGTTGATCTTGCGGTCGACGACAAAGTCGTTGGACGCCGACTGTTGGTTCTGCGCGACGCCACCGACCTGATAGTCGACGGTGGCGGTATTCGTGATCGTGGTCCCCGCGGTCGTTCCGGCAGCGAGCGCCGGAGTGGCGGCGAATCCGGAGATCGCCGCCAGACCGATGAGACCCACGGTGTTCAGCTTGCTGGTCATAGCTGAGCTCCTTGGTTCAGGTCGATTGCCTATTCCCCACCGCCGGCAATCCTTATGCGGTTGTTTTATCTATGTTATTTTACAACTCCCCGAAACATCAGCTTGCCGCTTGCGCCGGCCGGGATCGGTTTCTGGAAAGCCCAGCGGAGGTGCGTCACGTCGGCAGGTTGCGCCGGACGGCGCGTGCCGTCGGGCTGCGCGACCGTCAGTTCGTCCAGTCGCCCCCAGCCCTGGCCGCCGTCGACCGAGACGAGCGGGCGCGTGTCGCCCGCGTCGGCAAAGCGCACCGCGTCGGGCAAGGGATTGGTGATGACAAATTTGTCGGCCGGTTGCGCTCCGGCGTTGCGATAGTTGAGGACAAAGACCAGCCGGTCGCCGGGAACGACAACCTTAGGTTCTTCGAGCAAAATCCGTTGCTTGCCTTGGGTGTCGGTCGTCACGCGTTCGACAAAGACATCGTTGGCGAGCGCGACATGATTGGCCGCCAGCACTTGTCCGGGCATCAGCACGGCAAACAATAGGATGAGGGCTTTGCGCATGTGCGTCTCCATCAATCGATCGTGGTGCGGAATGTGACGGTGCGGGTCTGGCCGCCCGCGACCGTGCCGAGCACGACGTTGATCCGCGTTCCGTTAAAGTCGCCGGCGTCGGCGTCGGCCGGGTCGGACAGCGGCGTACCGCCGAGGGTCATCGAGCCGGCGACATAGCTGGTGTTCGCGGGGATATTGTCGGCGATCGCCAGTCCGCTGACCGAACCGCTGCCCGCAACCGTCGCGACAATCGTATAGGTAATGGTGGCGCCCGGGATCGGGTCGGCAGTGCCAAGCGTGTTGGTCACGACGGCCGATTTCACCAGGGTGACCGTCGCTGCGGACACGACAAATGCGCCATTATCGGTACCGTCGGCGCCGGTCGCACCGACAACTGCATCGCCGCCGCCTTCGCCCCGACCCGGAAAAGCCGTTCCCGGAGCGCCGGTACCGGTAACCGCGGCCGCAATCAGGCTGACAATGCCGCGATTGCCATCAACCACGCTTCCCGGTGTCGTTGCGACGACAAAGATCGTGACGCTTTCGTCAGGTTCGAGTTCGGGATCGTTGGTGCCGGGGATGTAAAGCGTGTCGGTCGCGGGATCGAATACGCCATCGCCGTTATCGATGTACAACTGGGTGACCGTCGGATCGTAATCGTCGCCGCCGACGTTGGCGACAGTGCTCAAAGCGAAGCTTTCCACCCCGTTGCCGTTGTTGGTGACCGAAAAGCTCAACACCTGCGCAGTCGCTCCCGGGGTTGTCGGCACATCGGCAGGGTTGTTCGACGCCACCGTGACATCGAGCAATTCGTCGACCAGCAGGTCGACCTGGTTCGAATCGATCGTGGTCGTGCCGCCGCCGGTGTCGAAACTGGCCGATGCCGTGTTGCTGATCGTCGAACCGGCGCGCGTCCCCGCCGCTTCGGCCTGCGCGGGCAGGGCGAGCGCAGCAATAACGGCGAGAATTGAACAAGAGGGTAGAAGCCGATGCTTCGCGCCCCCCACAGGCGCTTTCATCATCATATTGACTCCGAAGAGGTTGGTCCTTGGAGCCCTCAGTCGACGAAAAAGGGTAATTTCTGGTTAAAAAGCAGAAAGAAAGACGATTTCTGGTCCAAATGGGGACAAACAACGGACGGGCGGCGCGTCCAAATTGGGCGTCTGGCGCAATTCGTAAACGCCGCGTAAGATGAAGCGGTTAACGCATGGAGGGTGGGGTGGCTGACGATCGGGGGAGCAGGGATACGCGCCCGCGGCCCAATCCGCTGCACCAGATCGAAATCGATGATTTGCGGCGCGACCGGCTGCTTGCCGCGCTCACGCTAATTCTGGGGACAAGCTTTTGCCTCGGATTGCCGTTTGCGCTGCAGGCCGGGGCAGAGTTTTTTCTCCCGCTGACCGCTGCGCTGGTCATTGCAATTGCGTTGGTACCGCTGCTCGAATGGCTCGAGCGGCGCGGTGTGCCGTCGGCGCTGGCGGCTTTTTTGTCGCTGACCGGTTTCCTGATGCTGATCAATGCCGCCTTGGCGATCATTGTCGTCCCTGCAACCGGCTGGTTCGCGCGATTGCCCGAATCTATTCCGCGGATCCAAAGCAATGTGGCGCCCCTGATTGATTTCTACTCGACCCTGCAAAATTTCGTCGACCGCACCCTGCTGTCGGTAGCTAGCGGTAGCGAAGCCACCGCCCAGGCCGTCGCCGCCACCGCGCCGACATCGGTGGTCGACTATTTCATTTCCGCCGCCCCCGCCGCCGCAATCCAGCTGTTCTTTGCCGTGCTGGTGATATTTTTCTTCCTTGCTGGATGGACGCGGCTTCGCAAGGGGACGATTCGGCGCCGCGGAAGCTTCGACGGCGCGATGCAGACCGCGCGGGTGATCCAGAATGTCGTCGATGCGACCGCCGACTATCTGGCGACGATCACCATGATTAACGCGCTGCTCGGACTGGTTGTTGCGCTGCTGCTGTGGGCGCTGGGTATCCCCTCGCCGTTCATGTGGGGCGGTATCGTCTCGCTGTGCAATTTCGTGCCCTATATCGGCCCGATCGTCGCTTCGATCCTGCTGGGGCTGGGGGGGCTGATGACGTTTGACGCGGTGGGGCTGGCTCTGCTGCCCGCACTGCTCTTCATCGGCGTGCATATGGTCGAGGCCAACCTGATTACGCCGCTGGTGCTGGGCAAACGGCTGACCATCAATCCTTTGCTGATTCTGGTCTCGCTCAGCTTCTGGGGTTGGGTGTGGGGCGCGCCCGGGGCATTGCTTGCGGTGCCGTTGCTGCTGATCCTGCAAACGGTTTTGCAGTCGACCGGCACCCCCG
>JAHCKJ010000216.1 GCA_026125835.1 Sphingopyxis sp. | reverse complement strand
GGCCTAGCGGGGTCAGGCTTTGCCAAAGCGCCAGCGCCGCGGCATCGGCCCTCAACGCCGCCTGCATATCGTTGCCCGCGACGTGGACGGTGCCGTGAAGAAATGTGTCGGTCATGACCGGCAGAAATAGGACGGTGGCGACTGCGGGTCAAACGAAGCGCCGCCGTTTGTCACCGGCGGGGTTGTCGCCGACGGCGGCGGTCCCTAAATAGCGGGCGAGGCCACGTCCTCGCCGCCGATGGCGGATATCAAGTCCGGGACGGCCCGGCAGCTTTGATCAGGAGGCTGTCGTGGCGTGGATCTATCTTTTCTTGGCCGGTGTGCTCGAAATCGTCTGGGCGTTTTCGATGAAACAGTCGGAAGGTTTCACCAAATTGGGGCCGTCGGTCGTAACGGTCGTGACGATGATCGCCAGTTTTGCGCTGCTGTCGCTGGCGATGAAAACACTGCCGCTCGGCACCGCCTATACGATCTGGACCGGCATCGGCGCGGTGGGCGCGTTCGCGGTCGGCGTCCTGGTCCTCGGCGAACCGGCGAGCGCGCTGCGCATGGTGGCGGCGGTGCTGATCGTCAGCGGGCTGGTACTGATGAAACTGGCATCGCCGGCCTGATCGTTCGGGCGGCGGCGGCATCATGACCTTGCCAAGCGGGCCGCTTTTCCCCACATCACCGCCATGAACGCTCCCACCCCTCCGATGCGCGCGGCGATCGTGCCGGTCACTGCCTTTCAGCAGAATTGCACTTTGCTCTGGTGTACCGCCACCAACAAGGCGGCGTTTGTCGATCCGGGCGGCGACCTGCCGAAGCTGAAAGAAGCGGTGCGGCAGACCGGGGTCGAGGTCGAAAAGATCCTCGTCACCCACGGCCATATGGACCATTGCGGCCAGGCGGGAATGCTGGCGAAGGAGTTGGGCGTGCCGATCGAGGGGCCGCACGAGGACGACCGCTTCTGGATCGAACAGTTCGCGGCCGACGGCGCGCGGTTCGGCATGGTCGGCGAAACCTTCGAACCCGACCGCTGGCTGGTCGATGGCGACACGGTGACTGTCGGCAATCTGGTGATCGACGTGATCCATTGCCCCGGTCACACGCCCGGACATGTCGTGTTCCACCACGCGCCATCGAGGCTGGCGATCGTCGGCGATGTGATCTTCCAGGGGTCGATCGGCCGCACCGACTTTCCGCGCGGCAATCACCAGCAGCTGCTTGATTCGATCACCCGGAAATTATGGCCGCTCGGCGGCGACACGACCTTTCTGCCGGGGCACGGCGCGCACAGCAATTTCGCGCACGAACGGCGGACCAATCCGTTTGTGGGCGATAGGGTGCTGGGCAATTAGCGCCGGGATGACCACATTCGACAGGTTTATTTCGGCGGCGCGACCACCATCGTTTCCTCGATCTCGGTCGTCGTGATGCTGGTCGGCGTCAGATAGACGATCGCCAGCGCGCCGAGCGCGAGACCAAGCTGCGTCAGCATCGTGATGATCGTGCCCGCCATGCGGCCCCACATCATCCCGTCCATGCCGATCGCGTGCAGGATGCGCCCGACAAGGTAAAGCGCGCCAACACCCCATAGCCACATCGACGATCCGATCCCCAGCTCAACCAGCGCCAGCAGGATCAGCACAAACGCCGTGTTCTCGACAAAATTGCTGTGCGCACGCATCCGCCGGGTGACCAGCTCGTTGCCGCCGTCGCCGACAAAGACTTTTTCCTTTGTCCGCACCCGTCCGACACGGATCGACAGCCACAGGTTGAGCAGCGCCGCTCCGGCGGCAATCGTCAGGCTGATCGGCAAGATTATCATATGCGTCCCCCTATTCGCCCGCAGCTGTTGTCGCCGGGCGCCGATCGATGTGTGGCATCGCGCCGCCGGATCGGCAAGAGCGACACATTCGCCGGTCGATTGTCATCCGCAGGGGTTGCCTTTGCGGGCAAAAACGCTATAGCCGCGCCCGATCCGGCACCCGACACCTTCTGGCGTTGAGGCACCCTTCGGCGGACGATTTCCCTGTCACTATCGGACGGGGACAAAGTATCGCACGGCGGGCGGGCCAGTCATTTCCGGTAACGGCGGTGACAAATCCGGGTAGCCGATTCGTGACACACTATTGAGAATGCAGGATAAATCATGGCCGTTCCCAAGCGAAAAACGTCGCCCTCGAAGCGCGGCATGCGTCGCAGCCACGACAGCCTGAAGGTCGAAGCCTTTCAGGAATGCCCCAATTGCGGCGAACTGAAGCGCCCGCATAATCTTTGCAGCGCCTGCGGCCATTATAATGGCCGTGAAGTGGTTTCGGTCGGCGCCTGACCGTTAGGCGGAGCGCAACCGGATGGCCCTGACACCGCGAATCGCGATTGATGCGATGGGCGGTGACGTCGGCGTGCGCATGATGCTCGCCGGCGCTGCCATGGCACGCCACAAGCACGACGGCCTGCGCTTCATCCTCGTCGGCGACGAGGGGCAGATCAAGGCGGCGCTCGAAAACCATCCGAACCTGCGCGCGGCATCGGACATCATCCACACGGACGGTGTGGTGTCGGGCGAGGACAAGCCGAGCCAGGCGATCCGCAAGGCAAAAAGCACCTCGATGGGGCTGGCGATCGACGCGGTGAAGCGCGGCGATGCCGGCGGCGCCGTGTCCGCGGGCAATACCGGCGCGCTGATGGCGATGGCCAAGCTGGCGCTGCGCACGATGCCGGGAATCGACCGCCCGGCGCTCGCGGCGCTGCTCCCGACGCTGGGCGACAATGACGTCGTCATGCTCGACCTCGGCGCCAACACCGAATGCGATGCGACCAATCTGACCCAGTTCGCGGTGATGGGCGCCGCCTATGCACGCACCGCGTTGGGGCTGGAACGGCCGCGCGTTGCGCTGCTCAACATCGGCACCGAAGAACTGAAGGGCACCGACGAAATTCGCGATGCCGCGGCGTTGCTCCGCGACGCCCAAGGGCTGCCGATGGAGTTTGCGGGTTTCATCGAGGGCGACAAATTGTCGCGCGGCGACGTCGATGTGATCGTTCACGACGGCTTTTCGGGCAATATCGCGCTCAAGACGATCGAGGGCACGGCCCGCTTCGTCACCGACCTGCTGCGCCGCGCCTTTACCAGTTCGACCCGCTCGAAGATCGGCTTCCTGATCTCGCGCCCCGCGACCGAATTGCTGCGCCACCACCTCGACCCCAACAACCATAATGGTGCGGTGTTCCTCGGCCTCAACGGCGTCGTGCTGAAAAGCCATGGCAGCGCCGATGCCAAAGGGGTCGCGAACTGCGTCCACCTGTGCGCCGAGCTGATCGAAAAGGACATCACGCGGCAGGTGACCGAGGATCTGGCAAATTTCCGCCGCGGCGACGCCGCATGACCTTGCGCGCAATTCTGGCCGGTACCGGATCGGCGCTGCCGCGCACCCGCGTTTCCAACGCCGAATTGGCAGCCCGCGTCGACACCAGCGACGAATGGATCGTCGAGCGCACCGGCATCCGCTTTCGCCACATTGCCGAACCCGACGAGACGACGGCGACGCTGGGCGCCGCCGCGGCGCAGCACGCGCTGGCGGCCGCGGGGCTGGAGCCATCGGACATCGGACTGATCATCGTTGCGACGGCGACCCCCGACAATACCTTTCCGGCGAGCGCGACAAAGGTGCAGGCGTTGCTCGGCGCACCCGACTGCATCGCGTTCGATGTCGCGGCGGTCTGTTCGGGCTTCCTGTACGCCGTGTCGGTCGCCGATGCGATGCTGCGCACTGGCGCGGCCAGGCACGCGCTGGTGATCGGAAGCGAGACGTTCAGCCGCATCCTTGACTGGGAAGACCGCACGACCTGCGTGCTGTTCGGCGACGGGGCAGGCGCGGTGGTGCTGTCGGCGGAGGATGTCGACGACGATCGCGGCATCCTCGCGACCCGGCTCCATGCCGAGGGTAAATATGCGGACATGCTCTATGTCGACGGCGGCCCGTCGACGACCGGCACGGTTGGTCATGTGCGGATGCAGGGCCGCGAGGTGTTCCGCCATGCGGTCACCAACCTGGCGTCGGTGCTGGGCGAAGTGAT
>JAHCKJ010000215.1 GCA_026125835.1 Sphingopyxis sp. | reverse complement strand
GCAAGCCGCGCCTTCGCGTCGTCGACACCATCGTCGCGTTCAAGGCGTTGAGCGCCGCCGAAATCGACTGGTATGTCGATTCCGGCGAAGGCATGGGCAAGGCAGGGGGATATGCGATCCAGGGCCGCGCCGAGAGTTTTGTCCGTTTTCTGTCGGGCAGCCATTCGAACGTTGTCGGCCTGCCGCTGTTTGAAACGCGCGCGCTGCTGACCAGCGCCGGAATCGCCCTTGGCTGAATGGCTCTACGAAGCCGGGATCGGCGAAACGCGCGCCGCGCTGGTCGATGGCGACACGATTTTGGAAGCGCGGATCGAACGCGACGGACAGGGGCCGCGTGTCGGCGCGGTTGTTGCGGCGCGCTTGGCCGAGGCCGGAAAGTCGCCGGTCGTGACGCTCGACTGGCCCGGAGCGCCCAGCGCCTCGCTGACCGGCCTCTCGCCGTCGCTGTCGATCGGTGCGGCGCTGACGGTCGAAATTACCCGTATGGCGCTGCGCGAACGCGGGCGTGACAAACCGGCCCGCGCACAGATCGCCAAGGCGGAGGCAGCGATTGGCGACGGTCCCGACCTGCTTGCGCGGATCGTCGCCAGCGGACTGCCGGTGACCGAACTGCGCCCGACCGATCCCGACCGGCTGGAGCAGGCGGGCTGGTCCGAACTGATCGATCGGGTCCGCACAGGCCATTGGCCGTTCGACGGCGGCGCCCTGTGGGTCGATGCGACGCCCGCCATGGTGCTGATCGACATCGACGGCGCGGGCGACGCTTCGACCCTGGCCAAGGCAGGCGCGCGCGCCGCCCTGGCGGTGATCCGCTGCTGCGACATCGGCGGGTCGATCGGGATCGATTTCCCGTCGCTGCCCGATCGCGCCGTGCGCCACGCGGTCGATGCCACTGTCGATGCCATGCTGTCGCCGCCTTTCGAGCGCACCGCGGTCAACGGCTTTGGCTTCATGCAGATCGTCCGTCGCCGCGAGCGCCCGTCGCTGGTCGAGCAGATTTGCCTCGATCCGACGGCGACCGACGCCGCCCTGCTGCTCCGTCAGGCCGAGCGCGCGGTGGGGGCGGGGCCGCTGACGCTGACCGCACGACCGGGATTGACCGATTATCTCGCTGCCCGCCCGGAATGGATTGCGGTGTTGCAAAGCCGCACCGGCCGCCCGGTTGCGCTCGTTGCCGATACGGCGGTAAAGGGTGCTGGCCATGCCCAATAGACCAGCGCCCTGCCCGTTATGCGGTGAACCGCGCCGCCCCGAATTCAAGCCGTTTTGCAGCCGCGGTTGCCGAGATCGCGATTTGCTGGGCTGGTTCGGCGAAAGCTATCGCGTCCCGGTTGATCAGCCGCCGGACGGCACCGCCGACGACGATCGTTTCGACGAAGACTGATCCATCAAATCCGCATTACAAAGGCTCTGGACAGGACAGAAAGCCGTGCCTATAGCCGCCGCTCGCCAGCGCGACCAAGGGTCGCAGCGGCCCTGCCCGGGTAGCTCAGTTGGTAGAGCATGCGATTGAAAATCGCAGTGTCGGCGGTTCGATCCCGTCCCCGGGCACCATCCCTCCGAAGATCATTCATGCGTCCGGCTGTTGGCGGCATCCATTTTATGTTGCAGTGCAAACTGTTGCTTTTCGGCCACTATTTTTCAGAAAATCGGCATTGTGTCATCGCGCCGCGTTGACGGAACGCGCCGCGATATTACAGCGGACCGATCCGGTGAGGCATCTCCCACCTTGGCCAAAGGCCGCGCCTGCACCGATTTGGAGAGAGAAGACATCATGACTTTGCGCAACCTTTTGCTGGGCGCCACGATGCTGTGCGCCGGTGCCACCCCTGCGTTGGCGTTCGCCCAGGACGCCGCTCCGACGGCCAACGACACCGATTATGGCAACGAGATTATCGTCACCGCCAGCAAGCGGTCGCAGACGTTGCAGGACACGCCGGTCGCCGTATCGGTGACATCGGCGGCGCAGCTGGAGGAATCGCAGATCCGCGACCTCATCGACCTGCAGACCGCGGTGCCCAGCCTGCGCGTGTCGCAGCTCCAGTCGAGCGCCAACACCAACTTCATCATCCGCGGATTCGGCAACGGCGCCAACAATGCCGGGATCGAGCCGTCGGTCGGCGTGTTCATCGACGGCGTCTATCGCTCGCGTTCGGCTGCCCAGATCGGCGATCTTCCGAACGTCGAGCGCATCGAGGTGCTGCGCGGGCCGCAGTCGACGCTGTTCGGCAAGAATGCGTCGGCAGGCGTCATCAGCATCGTGACGCAAAAGCCGCAGTTCGATTTCGGCGGCTCGGCCGAGGTTACCTACGGCAATTTCAACGCGCTCACCGTCAAGGGCGACGTGACCGGCCCGATCAGCGACACCGTCGCCTTCTCGATCGGCGGTGCCTATAACCGCCGTGACGGTTACGCGAAGGATCTGAAACTCGACACCGACGTCAACGACCGCAACCGTTGGGGCGTGCGCGGCCAGTTGCTGTTCGAGCCGACCGACGCGCTGTCGATCCGCCTGATCGGCGATTATGACAAGATCGACGAAAATTGCTGCATCGCGGGCAATGTCATCGCCGGTCCGACCGTCGCGATCACCAACGCGCTGGCGGGCGGCCCCAGCGTCGATGCCAACAATCCCTTTTCGTACCGCGTTTACAACAATTTCCTGTCGTCGAACGAGATCGAAAATTACGGCGGATCGGCGCAGATCGATTATGACCTCGGGGCGCTGGCACTGACCTCGATCACCGCCTACCGCGAAGTCCGCGCGCTGACCAATCAGGATTCGGACTTCACCGGCGCCGACCTGATCGGAGAGAACAGCCAGGATCTGGGGATCGATACTTTTACCCAGGAATTGCGCCTGACGTCGGATTTCGACGGCCCGCTGAATTTCCTGATCGGCGGCTATTATTTCAATGAAAAGATCAACCAGAAGAACGACATCCGGTTCGGCACGCAGTTCCGTCCCTATGGCGACCAGCTGATCCGCGCCGCCAGCGGCAACGCGCTGAACGTCGCGCTGCTCGAGGGAACCTTCGGCGCGCTCGAAGGCGCTCCGACGCGCTATATCGGGACCTTCTTCCGCGCGGGCAACGGCCTGGACGAAGCCTATACGCTCAAGAACGAAGCTTTCTCGATCTTCGGTACGGTCGATTTCGAAGTCACCGACCGGCTGACGCTGTCGCTTGGCGGTAACTATACGAAGGATCGCAAGCGCTTTGCGACCGATGTGACCAGCACCGATGTCTTTTCGGGCATCAACCTCGATGCGCCGCAATATGCGCCGTTCCGCCAGGCTTTGCTGATCGGCAGTGGTGTCGATCCGGCGACTGCGGCTTTCCTCGCCGCCAACCCGACGCTGACGTTGCCCGACGGACGGAGCGCCAATCCGCTCGCCGGTCTGAAGGCGTTCCAGTTCCTGCCGCCGTTCCTGAACGTCCCCAATGCGGTGGAAAAGGCGAAGACGAACGACGGCGATTTCGCGTACAGTGTGCGCGCCGCGTATGAATTGACCGACACGGTCAATATCTATGCGACCTATGCCACCGGCTTCAAAGCCAGCTCGGTCAACCTGTCACGCGACAGCCGCCCGCTGGCATCGGACCTCCCCGCCATCACCGCGGCCGGTTTGCGGACCACGAACCTCGCGGCGGGTTCGCGCTTTGCGGCGCCCGAGGAATCGACGGTTTACGAATTTGGCCTGAAGGGCCAGTGGGACGTCGCGGCGGTGAACGTCGCGGTGTTCAAACAGTCGATCAAGGGGTTCCAGTCGAACGTCTTTACCGGAACCGGTTTCGCGCTGGCCAATGCCGGCAAGCAGTCGACCTTTGGTATCGAATTCGACGGATCGGTACGGCCGGTGCGCGGGCTCAACCTGACGCTGGCGGCGACCTATCTCGACGCGAAATATGACAGCTTCGTCAATTCGGCGTTCGGCGATATTTCGGGCACCACCCCGGCGGGCATCCCCGAATTGTCGATGACGATGGGCGCCACCTACACGCATGAATTTGCGGGCGGGACCAAGGCGATCGCGCACGTCGACTACAGCTATGAAAGCCCGGTCCAG
>JAHCKJ010000214.1 GCA_026125835.1 Sphingopyxis sp. | reverse complement strand
GCGGCTCTTGCTGAAGAAACGTTCCAGGACGTGGACGACGAACTCCATCGGCGTGTAGTCGTCGTTGAGCATCAGCACCTTGTACATCGACGGCTTTTTGGGCTTCGTCCGCGTGCGCGTCGCGATGCCGACGCCGGGTTGGCCCGGCGCGCCATCGTCATTGCCTGCCATGGACTGGACCAGGTGGGGGATCGAGGCGGGGAGCATCATCATCGGTCCAAATATCGCACGCCTTTGGCCAAGTGCAAGAGGGCGGGGCGCCATTAACCGCCTTTTCGTCGGCGCGAAAACAAGAACCGCCCGCTTCCATGGGAAGCGGGCGGCCTTGGGGGTGTCGGCGCAGGCGGGGAGGGAGGGGGAATGCCCGCGCCAACGGAAGGTAAAGGCGGCTTAGGCGGCCTTCATCTTCGAGGTGATGACCGAAACCCGGTTCGAGATCGGGGCAAAGCTGTCGTTCGCCATCTTCACGACCAGTTCGCTGGTCTTCGAGGTCTGGGCGACAGCGGCGTCGAACGCCTTCTTGCTGTTTTCGGCATAGAGCTTGAAGAATTCGGTCGGAGACTTGACCGAGCTGTAGCTCTTGAGCGCGGCGGTCGTGTCTTCAAAGCTCTTGCGAGCGAAGGTCACGCCTTCCTGGCCCAGAACTTCCATGTTCTTGGCAGCGATCTTGCCGGCTTCGACCAGCGCTTCGATGTTCGCCTTGTTGAACTCGACGGCTTCTTCGGCCAGCTTGCTGGTCTTGCTCATCGCTTCCTTCGCCTTTTCGTTGAAGTCGGCGGTCATGGCTTCGGTGCGGGCTTTCGCTTCGTCGGCGAACTTCTTGACGGTGTCGTTCATGGTCTTGATTCCTTTGCTGACGGCGGCGACCGGTTTCGGCGCAGCCTTGGGGGCGATTTTCTTCACGGCCGCCTTCTTGGGGGCGACCTTTTTTGCAACTGCTTTGGGGGCAGCAGCCTTTTTCGCGGCCGGCTTGGCTTTTGCCTTCACCGGCTTGATCTTTGCGGGCGCCTCGACTTTTGCCGCTGCGGGAACGGCGGCAGCCGGAACGACAGGAGCAGCCACCGGCTTGGCGGCGGTTTCCAGCGTCGCGGCTTCAAAAGCCTTTTCGGCACTATCCATCTTGGTAGCCATCGGGACAACTCCTTTATGTTGCACTGCACAATATAGGAGTGGATCGGCAATTTCAAGAGATTTTTTGTGCGCCGCACAAAAAATCTCGATCTGTGCCGTTTATCTGGATAATCTCCGGATATTACCGCTGTTTGACATAGCGGCCCGGCGCGTCCTCGATCGCCTTTTTGAAGCCTTTTCCAGGGACGCGAGCGCCTTTCGCAGGAACTTTATTGTCATCTTGCGCCGCGATCCAGTCGATCCAGTGCGGCCACCAGCTACCCTTGGTCTCGCTGGCCCCGGCGACGAATTCGTCGAGCGTCGCGGCGTTGCTGTCGCCCGTCCAATACTGATATTTGCCCGCGGCGGGCGGATTGACCACCCCCGCGATATGGCCCGATCCGGCAAGCAGAAAGGTCTTCGGCCCCGACAGATGATCCATCAACCGCCACACGCTGGCGAGCGGAGCAATATGATCCTCGCGTCCGGCCTGGATATAGGCAGGGGTCTGGATTTTCCGAAGGTCGATCGGCGTTTCCAGCGCGGCCAGGCTGTTCGGAATGACCATGCGATTGTCGCGGTACAGGTCGACCAGATATTGGCGGTGCCATTTCGCGGGCAGGTTGGTCGTGTCGCCGTTCCAATAAAGCAGGTCAAAGGGCGGATAGTCGTTGCCGAGCAGATAATTGCTGACAACATAATTCCAGATCAGGTCGCGCCCGCGCAGGCTGTTGAAGGTCGCGGCCATATAACGGCCGTCGAGATACCCCGGCGCCGACAGCTGTTCGAGCAGCGCCAGATAGCTGTCATCGACGAAAAGTTTGAGGTCGCCGGCCTGTTCGAAATCGACCTGCGCGGTGAAGAAGGTCACCGACTTGACGCGCTCGGCCTCACCTTTGGCGGCAAGCACCGCCAGCGTCGCGGCGAGCGTCGTCCCGGCGACACAATAGCCGATCGTGTGGACGGCGGGCACGTCCAGCGCCGAGCGCACGGTATCGATCGCATCGATCTGCGCCGCGACATAATCGTCCCACACCACGTCCTTCATCGACGCGTCGGCCGACTTCCACGACACCATGAACACCGTCAGCCCCTGTTCGGCGGCCCATTTGACGAAGCTTTTCTGCGGATTGAGGTCGAGGATATAGAAACGGTTGATCCACGGCGGGAAGATCAGCAGCGGGACGGCGAAAACCTCTTTGGTCGTCGGCGTATATTGGATCAGCTGGTACAATTCGGTTTCGTGAATGACCTTGCCCGGCGTCGTCGCGATATTGACCCCGACCTCGAACGCATCGGGATCGACGTGACTGAGCTGCCCGCGCGACAGATCGGTCAACATATGCTTCAAGCCCTTGAGCAAGCTTTCTCCGCGCGTTTCGACCGCGCGCCGGATGACTTCGGGATTGGTCAGCGCCAGGTTGGTCGGCGCCATCGCATCGGCGATGCTTTTCGCGGCAAATTCCATCTTGGCGCGCGCCGCGGGATCGAGCCCGTCGAGCTGGCGGGTCGTGGCCAGCATCTGTTCGGCGAGCAGGCCATAGGTCTGGCGGATCATCGCGAATACCGGGTTCGCCGCCCAGTCGGGGTCGGCAAAGCGGCGGTCCTTCCTGAATGTTTCCGGCGCGGGCGGGGTCATCGGGTTCAGCGTTGCGAGCGACGTCCAGAAGGCGACGCCCTGCTCCCACATTTTCGACGACTGTTGCGCCCACATCTGCGCGGCGGGATTTTCAAGCCAGGTCGCCGGATCGAAAATCGCCGTCGCGCCCGTCTTGCCTTCATTCGCCTGCCCCAGTGCGAATTCGAGCATCATTTGCTGAGCCCGCCCGATCACGCTGGCCCAATGCTGCATGTCGTCGGGCGTCGGCAGGAAGGGGTTCGGAGCGTCGGTGGTGTCGCTGGTGCCTGCGTCGCTCATGTTCGTTCCTGCTGGTCAGTGCGGTTAGAAGCCTATAACAAGCCGCGGTGCGGCTGGCGAGGCGCCGTCCGCACTATACCCGATAACGAAAAGGAGTTGTTCTAGTTTCCCATGTCCGACGATGAATTCTATCGCATCAAGCGCCTGCCGCCCTATGTCATCGCAGAAGTCAATGCGATGCGTGCGGCCGCCCGCGCCGCGGGAGAGGACATCATCGACCTGGGGATGGGCAACCCCGACCTGCCGCCCCCTGCGCATGTGATCGAGAAACTGTGCGAAGTCGCGATGAAGCCCGACGCGCACGGCTATTCGCAGTCGAAGGGCATTCCGGGGCTGCGCAAGGCGCAGGCCAATTATTACGCGCGCCGCTTCAACGTCGACCTCGACCCCGAAAGCGAGGTCGTGGTGACGATGGGGTCGAAGGAAGGGCTCGCGAGTCTTGCGACCGCGATCACCGGGCCGGGCGACGTCGTGCTGGCGCCGAACCCCAGCTACCCGATTCACACCTTCGGCTTCATCATCGCGGGGGCGACGATCCGCAGCGTGCCGACGACGCCCGACGAAAATTACTGGCGCGCGCTCGACCGCGCGATGGCCTTCACCGTGCCGCGCCCGTCGATTCTGGTGGTCAATTATCCGTCGAACCCGACCGCCGAGGCGGTGGATCTGGCCTTTTACGAACGCCTCGTCGCGTGGGCGAAGGAGAACAAGGTCTGGGTGCTGTCCGATCTGGCCTATTCGGAGCTCTATTACGACGGCAACCCGACCCCTTCGATCCTGCAGGTGCCGGGCGCCAAGGATGTCGCGATCGAATTCACCTCGATGTCGAAAACCTATTCGATGGCTGGGTGGCGCATGGGCTTTGCGGTCGGCAACAAGCGGCTGATCGCGGCAATGACGCGGGTCAAATCCTATCTCGACTATGGCGCGTTCACCCCGATTCAGGCCGCGGCGTGCGCGGCGCTCAACGGGCCGCAGGATATTGTCCAGAAGAACCGCGAGCTTTACCAGAAGCGCCGCGACGTGATGGTCGAAAGCTTCGGCCGCGCCGGCTGGGACCTT
>JAHCKJ010000213.1 GCA_026125835.1 Sphingopyxis sp. | reverse complement strand
GCCGAAACCCGCCGATCAAAACTGCCGGATCACCGCCAGAAACGCGTCGCCCCACGCCTCCAGCTTCTTGGCGCCGACGCCGGGGATCGTCGCCATCGCATCCAGCGTCGCGGGCCGCTCGGTCGCCATCGCGCGCAGCACCGCGTCGTGAAAGATCACATAGGGCGGCACATTGGCTTCGGCGGCCAGCTCGCGCCGCGTGGCGCGCAGCGCGTCGAACAGCGGATCACCGACCGGGTTGGCGGCGCCCGCCCCGGCCCCTCCGCGCGCTTCGCGCCTGGTGCGTTTCACCGGCGGTTCGGCGATCAGCACCGGCGCCTCGCCCTTCATCATCGCACGCGCACTGGGGCCGAGCATCAGCCCGCCATGCTCGGTCGTCTCGAGCGCCTCGCGCGCCACCAGTGTGCGCACCAGCGGCTTGATCAGCCGCGCCTCGTCGCCCGCGACGATCCCGAACACCGACAATTTGTCGTGGCCGCGCCCCACGATCCGCTCGTCGCTGCGCCCTGTCAGCACCGCTTCGATATGCCCGGCGCCATAGCTTTGCCCGGTGCGATAGACCGCGCTGAGCAGTTTCTGCGCGAGCACCGTCGCGTCGACTTGGCGCCCGGGGTCGAGGCAATTGTCGCAATTGCCACAGCGCGCGGGCGGGCTTTCGCCGAAATGGCGCAGCAATTGCGCGCGGCGGCACTCGACGGTTTCGACCAGCGCCGCGAGCGCGTTCAGCCGCACCCGCTCGCCCGGCACCCGCGCCGCGGGCAACTCGCTCAGCCGCATGCGGGCCTTGGCGAAATCGTCGGCACCCCACAGCATCATCGCCTCGGCGGGGTCGCCGTCGCGCCCGGCGCGGCCGGTTTCCTGATAATAGCTTTCGATCGATTTGGGCAGCGCGGCATGTGCGACGAAGCGCACGTCGGGCTTGTCGATGCCCATGCCAAACGCGACCGTCGCGGTGACGATGCCGTCTTCGCTGGCCACGAAATCATGCTGCACCCGCGACCGCACCTCGGCATCGAGCCCCGCATGATAGGCGGCGACCGGCCGCCCGGTCGCCTTCGCCAACTGCTCTGCCAGCCGCTCGGTGCCGCTGCGCGTAGGGCAATAGACGATCCCCGGCCCAGGGTTGGCGGCGATGAATTCGACCAGCTGGCGGGCCGGGGTGATCCGGGGGCGGATCGCATAGCGGATATTCGGCCGGTCGAAGCCCGCGAGGATCAGCCCGTCGTCGGGGATCCCGAGCTGAACCAATATGTCCTCACGCGTATGCTTGTCGGCGGTGGCGGTCAGCGCCAGCCGCGGCACCGCCGGAAACGCATCGAGCAACGGGCGCAGCAGGCGATAATCGGGGCGGAAATCATGCCCCCATTCGGACACGCAATGCGCTTCATCGATCGCGAACAGCGCCGGCATCCGGGCTTCGAGCAGCGCGCGAAACCCTTCGCCGGTCGCGCGCTCGGGCGCGGCATACAGCAGGTCGAGCTCGCCGTCGCGGTACCGCTGCCGCGTCTCGGCGCCATCGGCGTCGACGCTGGTCAGCGACGCGGCACGGATCCCCGCCGCGCGCGCGCCGCGCAGCTGGTCGTGCATCAGCGCGATCAGCGGCGACACGACGACGACGCAGCCGGTGAGCGCGACCGCGGGCAGCTGGTAGGTCAGCGACTTGCCCGCCCCCGTCGGCATCACCGCCAGCGTCCGCTCGCCCGCCATGACGCGGGTGACGACGTCGGCTTGCCGCCCGCGAAAGGCGTCGAAACCGAAGGTGGATTTGAGCAGCGGGAGAAGCGCGTCGGCGGACATTGTGCGGTGGCGATAGGGAAGTTGAAGCGGCGGGGGAAGACCCGTCCGTCGCCCCGGCGCTGGCGGGGGCCGTTATCGGTGTAGCGCAACGGTGCCAACGGCCCCCGCCTGCGCGGGGGCGACGACAAGTTACGCCAACACCAGCATCGCCCGCTCGGCCATCCGCGCCGCCGTTTCGCGTTCGGCCATCACGACATGGTCGGCGCCGCGGCGCACCAGATCGTCGACCTCCTCGTCCGAATGCGCGCGCGCGACGATCACCAGCTTCGGGTTGATCGCCCGCGCCCGCCGCACGATCGCCCCCGCCTCGACCCCCTCGGGGATCGCGATCAGCAATGTCGATGCCTCGTCGAGCCCGGCCTGCCGCAGCACGCTTTCCTTGGTAGCGTCGCCGACGATCACCGTCGCGCCCGCCGCGCGCGCCGCCGCCGCCATGTCCTTCTGGTCCTCGATCACCGTCAGCCCCTCGCCGCGGCCGCAGATCAGCCCGCCGATATGGCTGCCGACGCGGCCATAGCCGATCAGCACCACCCCGGCGTTGCACGGCGCGGGCGCTTCGGCTTCGCCCGCCGCCGCCGGTTCGGGCGCCGCATCGGCACGGATCCGCTTGACCGCCAGCGTGAACAGGATCGGATTGACCAGGATCGACAGCAAGGCGCCCGCCAGGATCAGGTCTCGCCCTGTTTCGGGCAGCACCTGAAGCCCCACCCCCAGCCCGGCCAGAATGAAGGAAAATTCGCCGATCTGCGCGAGACTCACCGACACGGTCAGCGCCGTCTGGTTCGTGTGACCAAAGGCCCGGACGAGCGCGAAGGCAGCGAGCGATTTGCCGACGACGATGATCGCGACGGTCGCCAGCACCGGCCCCGGCTGTTCGACCAGCACATTGGGGTCGAACAACATGCCGACCGACACGAAAAACAACACCGCAAAGGCGTCGCGCAGCGGCAGCGTCTCTTCGGCGGCGCGTCGGCTGAGCTGCGTTTCGCCGAGGATCATCCCGGCGAAGAAGGCGCCGAGCGCGAACGACACGTCAAAAATCACCGCGGCGCCGAACGCCACCCCGAGCGCGATTGCCAGCACCGCGAGGCGGAACAATTCGCGCGACCCGGTGTGCGCGACCCAGTGCAGCACCCACGGCAGGATACGCCGCGCGACGACAAACATGAACGCGACGAAGCCGACAACCTTGAGCAGCACGATCGCCGCCGATTGCAACAATCCGTCGCCGCCGCCCGTATCGCCGCGATCGCCGAACATCGCGGGCAGCAGCACCAGCGCGAGGACCATCACCAGATCCTCGACGATCAGCCAGCCGACCGCGATCCGCCCCTTTTCGGTCTCGACCATGTCGCGCACCTGGAGCGCGCGCAGCAGCACGACGGTGCTCGCCACCGACAGCGCCAGCCCGAACACCGCGCTTCCTTCGATGGACCAGCCGAGCCATAGTCCGAGCATGATGCCGAGCGCCCACGCGACCGCGATCTGGGCGATCGCCCCCGGCACCGCGATCTTGCGGACCGACAGCAGGTCTTTCAGCGAAAAATGGAGGCCGACCCCGAACATCAGCAGGATGACGCCGATCTCGGCCAGCTGCATCGCCAGCCCGGTGTCGGCGACGAACCCCGGCGTGAACGGGCCGACCAATATGCCCGCGAGCAGATAGCCCGCAATCGGCGAAATCCGCAGCCGCTGCGCCAGCGCCGCCATCAGGAACGCGACGCCAAGCCCCGCAACGATGGTTCCGATCAGGGTCGTGTCGTGCGGCATGGTTTATGCCTAGGGGGCGGGAGCGCCAGGGGTCAACCCGCGCGCCCGTTTACGGCGCCGCTAAATGCCGGTGGTTGCCTCGTCGTCCCGCTCCGCGAACAGCCAGCGAGCGCACGCCCATGCCGCGACCGCGCCGCCGAGCTGCGCCGCAACGAACGCGGGGACGTCGGCGGGCGCGATTCCGGCGAAGCTGTCCGACAGGCTCCGTGCGACGGCGATCGCCGGGTTGGCGAAGCTGGTCGAGGAGGTGAACCAATAGGCTGCGGTGATATATAGCGCGACGCCGGGCGCCACCCAGTCGGGGCGATGCCGCACGGAGCCGAGGATGGTGAAGATCAGGCCAAAGGTCGCGACAAACTCGCCCGCCCATTGCCCGCCGCCGGTGCGCGCCTTCGCCGAAAATTGCAGCAGCGGCAGGTCGAACATCAGATGCGCGGCCCAGACACCCAGGACGCCGCCCGCCAGCTGCGCGGCGACGTAAAGGACCGCGGTGCGCGGCGCGATGCGGCGGCCGAGCGCCATCACCAGC
>JAHCKJ010000212.1 GCA_026125835.1 Sphingopyxis sp. | reverse complement strand
AGAAGGAGCCGGCCGTCAGAAGAGCGAACGCCACGTAAATCGCCTGACGGTTCGGGAACATGCCAGGCATCGTCGCCAGCATGAAGATGCCCATCGGCGCCCACATGGTTATCGCCATGTAAAGCATGTTCAGATTATTCCGGAAGTCGCCCCAGCCGTCGATCATCGAAAACATCACGACATACATCACAATGAGGCAGAGGATCATGTTGATCCAGAACATCAGATAGGGACGGCCATGGGAGCCCCTCGAATGCCCGCCATGAGATGTGTGGTCGCTCGCCATTTGATCGTCCTTTCGCGGTTGTCAGTGTCCAATGCCCATCGGCTTGAAGATCATCCAGACCGCCATGCCGATCATCATGAGGTTCTCGGTGAGCGACACGAAGCCGAGCGGCACGTTGCTGTCGCCTCCGACGCAGGCGCATTTCAGCTCGCGCTTGTCGATATAGACCGCCTTGAACACCGACGCCGCCCCGATCCCGCCGATGAACAGTGCGACGGGGATCGACAGCCACGGCAGCGCGTGGGCGGTCATCAAAACGCCCGCCAGCCCCTCGGCAAAGGGATAGATGCTCGCATAGGGTACCCAGCGGCGCGCGAGCAGGTCGTAATTGAGGAACATCGTCGCGAATTTGCCCAAGTCCTGCAACTTGAGCAGCGCCAGCACGATCATGCTGAACGAGATGAACCATTCGGCGGCACGGATTGTCAGCGCGTCGCCAAAGGCGGCATGGCTGGCCGCCAAAGCCATCAGCGCGGTCATCGCGAACAGTGCGATCACAGGCCGATAGCTCACGGCATCGGGATCGGCGACCGTCAGGCCGAAATGGCGGCGCAGATCGTCATAGCCGCCGATGCGCACGCCATCGATAAAGGTCTGCGGCGTCGTCTGGACGCTATGTTCGGCCTTGAACGCGTCGGTCGCGGCGCGGGTTTCCAGCCAGCGGTCGTCGACGACGAAACCGCGGTGTTTCAGCAAATGTTTTGCCTTGAGGCCATAGGGGCAGGTGTGCCCCGGCATGACCATGCGATGGAGGGTTGCTTGGCTTGTCATGCAACCCATATAGGCTCCGTACCACGGTACGGAGTCAAGCGATGCAATTGACCATCGGGAAATTAGCCACCGCAGGCGACGTCGGCGTCGAAACGGTCCGCTATTATCAGCGCCGCGGCCTGATGGGGACGCCCGCGCGCAGCGGCGGCGATGGCTGGGGCGGCGGGGTACGCCGCTATGACGAGAATGACCTGCGCCGTCTGAAATTCATTCGCGCGGCGCAGGCGTCCGGCTTCACCCTTGAAGAAATCGCCGAGCTGCTGGCGCTGGAGGAAAGCGACGACCGCGCGCGCGTGCGCGGTCTGGCGCGGCAGCGGATCGACGCGCTCGACCACAAGATAGCGCAGATGACCGAAACCCGCGCGGCCTTGGCGCGGCTGGCGGATCAATGCGCGGCGAGCGACAAGGGACCATGCCCGATATTGGCGGCTTTTGAGCCTTAGTCCGGTCGGTGGCGGGAAGTGGCGACCGGTTGCGGCCGTAAAACCCTCTCCCTTTGGGAGAGGGTTGGGTGAGGGGGTGAGACGGTTCGCGAGAGACGGACTTAGCGTCGGGGTCCGATCCCCTCACCCAACTTCGGCTAGGTTGCTGCGCAACCAAGCCTTTGTATCCCTCTCCCGACGGGAGAGGGGAGCGCCCGCTCCCCGCCGCTTAGCTATGCAGGAAATGCATCACGTCGCCGTCGTGGACGACATAAGACTTACCCTCGGCGCGCAGCTTGCCGGCTTCGCGCGCCTTTGCTTCGCCGCCCAACGTGACATAATCGTCGTAAGCGATCGTTTCGGCGCGGATGAAGCCCTTCTGGAAATCGCTGTGGATCTCGCCCGCGGCTTCGGGGGCGGTCGCGCCCTGGTGTACGGTCCACGCGCGCGCTTCCTGCGGGCCGACGGTGAAGAAGGTGATCAGGTGGAGCAATTCATACCCGGCGCGGATGACGCGCGCTAGGCCGGTTTCGTGCAGGCCCATCTCTTCGAGGAACTCGAGCCGGTCGGCCATGTCCATCGTCACCAGCTCGCTCTCGATCGCTGCCGACACGACGACCGCCTGCGCGCCTTCGGCGGCCGCCTTGGCGAAGACTTTTTCGGAGAAGGCGTTGCCGTTCGCCGCGCTGCCCTCGTCGACGTTGCAGACATAGAGGACGGGTTTCGAGGTCAGCAGCTGCGCGGTGCGCAGCACGCGGGCTTCCTCGTCGTCCTTGGGCTCGGTCAGCCGCGCGGGCTTGCCTTCGCGCAGCAGGTCGAGCGCCTGGCCCAGCACCGAGGCCGCGATCTTGGATTCCTTGTCGCCCTGCGCGGCCTTTTTAGCAAAGGCGGGAACGCGCTTTTCGAGGCTTTCGAGGTCGGCGAGCAGCAACTCGGTCTCGACCGTTTCGGCATCGGCGACGGGGTCGACCTTGTTCTCGACATGCTGGATGTCGTCATCCTCGAAACAGCGCAGCACATGGACGATCGCGTCGACCTCGCGGATGTTGCCGAGGAACTGGTTGCCCAGTCCTTCGCCCTTCGATGCGCCGCGGACCAGCCCCGCGATGTCGACGAAGGCAAGCTGCGTCGCGATGATCTTTTTGCTGCTGGCGATCGCCGCCAGCTTTTCCAGCCGGTCGTCGGGGACTGCGACGTTACCGATATTCGGCTCGATCGTGCAGAAGGGATAGTTGGCCGCCTGCGCCGCTGCCGTCTCGGTCAGCGCGTTGAACAGGGTGGACTTGCCGACGTTGGGCAGTCCGACGATACCGCATTTGAAACCCATATAAACTCCGTATCGCCGGCGCGCTGGTGAGGGGGGCGCCGGTGTCGGAGCGCCCCTAGCGCCAAGTTACGACCGGCGCCAGCGTTGCGGTGAGGACGAACGCGGTGCCGCCGGTCCTTGTCAGTCGTGGACCGCCTTGATGAGCGGGCCGAGCGGGCCGCCACCCAGCCATGCCAGCTGCACCTCGGCCGAGACACGGTTGATCGGCTCCTGCGGTTTGTTGCCGGGGTGCACCGCGCGGCGGAGCGGCCGCTTGCCCGCGGGCATCGCCATGATTTCGGCAATCGCCATCGGCACGTCCATTGGATCGGCGCTGCGCCCGCTGCCATCCTCGGTCCCCATGCCGCGGGTAAAGGGTTCGTAGGCGGCGAGCAACGCCGGATCACTCCGCTCTTTCAGCGCGCCGGTATAGGCATTGCGGTTGACCCACACGTTGGTCGGATAGCCGCCGGGCTGGATCACCGTCACCTCGATCCCGTGCGGCACCAGTTCATAGGCCAGCTGTTCGGACAAGGCCTCGACCGCAAACTTCGTCGCCGAATAATGGCCGCCGCCCGGTACGATGACACGCCCGAGCTGCGACGAGATGTTGAAGATCTGCCCGCTCTTTGCCGCGCGCATCTGTGGCAGCAACGCCAGCTGCATCCGCTGGATGCCGAAAACATTGGTGTCGAAGATCAGCTTCGTCGCTTCCATGTCCTGGACCTCGACCGGCCCGGTGATGCCGATCCCGGCATTGTTGACCAGCGTGTCGATACGTCCGCCCGCGATCTCCAGCGCTTTCGCGGTGCCCGCCGCAACCGACGCATCGCTGGTCACGTCGATCTCGACGACATGCAGGTCGAGCTTCTCCTTCGCGGCCTCGGTGGCGAGCGTTTCCGCCTCGGGCCGCGGCAGCCCGCGCATCGTCGCGATGACCTTGGCGCCAAGCCGGGCGTAGAACAGCGCACCGACCCGGCCAAAGCCGCTCGATGCACCGGTGATCAAGACGGTTCGGCCTTTGAGCGACGGCGCTGGCGCAGGGGTTGCGGCTTGCAGCAGGGCAGGGGCGGTGGCGGTCAGCGCGGCGGCTCCGGCAATGAGTTGGCGGCGGCTGGGACGGGACGCGGTAGGCATGGCAGTCTCCTTTTCGGACGCGATCATGCGTGATTTTTGCGGCCTGTCCAAATCGGGGTCAAGCGGCCTGTTTGTCCAGCGAAATGCGCCATGCCGCCAGCGCGCGCGGATTTTTGAGCCGCACGAGGCTGCCGTGATAGTCGCGCAGTTTTTCCTCTGTGCGGGGCCGTGGCCCGCTGTTCCACGCCAGCAG